>CAYRVY010000023.1:0-13915 GCA_964427695.1 uncultured Flavobacteriaceae bacterium | reverse complement strand
TATTGGAGAATCTAATAACTTTATTATTGCACTAAAAGCAAGTCGGATAAGAATTCTTGTTTTTATTTCTTTTATTTTAATTCTTTGCATCATTTTAGGAACTTTAATGTATTTAATTGAAGACGATGCAAGTGGTTTTACAAGTATTCCGGAAAGCGTTTATTGGGCTATTGTAACACTAACCACAGTTGGTTATGGAGATATTGCTCCAGTGACACCTCTTGGACAGTTTATTGCTTCTTTAGTTATGATTTTGGGTTATTCTATTATAGTAATACCAACAGGAATTATTACTGCTGAAATAGTTAAAGATAGCATGAAAAATGTGCAAACCAACACACAATCTTGTCCAAGCTGTTCGTCAAGTAAACATAGAGATAATGCCAAGTTTTGTCATAAATGTGGTCATCTATTAAATGAATAATAATTCCCTTATAGTCATTATTGGACCAACTGCTATTGGTAAAACTACATTAAGTATTCAACTTGCTAAACATTTTAAAACTGAAATCATTTCGGCCGATTCCAGACAATTTTACAAAGAGTTGCAAATTGGTACTGCAGCTCCTTCTACAGAAGAATTATCTCAAATAAAACATCATTTTATTCATCATAAATCTATAGAAGATAGTTATAATGTTGGTGCTTTCGAGAAAGAAGCAATACAATGTTTAGATTCACTTTTTAAAACTCATAATGTAGTAATTATGGTTGGAGGCTCTGGACTTTATGTAGATGCTGTAACAAATGGTCTTGATAATTTTCCTGAAGTAGATACTTCAATACGAGAAACACTTAATATAAAGCTTAAAACCGAAGGTTTAGAGCCACTTCAAAATCAGCTTAAAGAATTAGATCTAGATTCATTTAATACAATTGCTATAGATAATCCACATCGTTTAATTCGTGCTTTAGAAATTTGTATTGGAACAGGACTTCCTTATTCTTCCTTTTTAAATAAAGAGAAAACTAAACGGGATTTTGAAGTAATTACCATTGGTTTAACTGCAGATAGAGAAACCATTTACAATCGCATTAACCAACGTGTTGATATGATGATGAGTGAAGGGTTATTAGATGAAGTAAAAGGCTTAGAAACTAAACAGCATTTAAACGCTTTAAATACTGTTGGCTATAAAGAGCTGTTTAATTATTTAAATGGCGAATGGACTTTAGATCTTGCAATTTCTGAAATTAAAAAAAATACACGACGTTTTGCCAAACGTCAACTTACGTGGTTTAAAAAAGATGAAAGTATTTTGTGGTTTGACCACACAACAGATTTTAATACAATTATTGAGAAACTTAAAACTAAATTTAAAACATAATTAAAAGTTATATTTGTTGTGATATAACGAGTTGTGTTTCATACCAGAATGAGCCAACCGCACAAATAGCACATTTGGTTTTTCTCCACCGCAAAAGCCAACACTAAAAAACCAAAAGAGCTATTTTTTAGCCAACACTCCAAGAACTCCGAAAAAAATATCTATCTTTGAAAAATAATTCCAAAATAAATATTCAAAATGGAAAAGTTTGGAGAGTTAATACGAAAACATAGAGAAGAAAAAGGACTACCACTCCGAAAAATTGCGGCTGAATTGGATGTGGATACTTCAATATTGAGCAAAATAGAACGCTCTGAAAGGTTTGCAACTTCTGACCTCATTCCTATTCTATCCAAACAATTAAACATTGATTTTAAAAAACTGCAAATTCTCTATTTGACCGAGAAAATAAAAGCAGAATATATTAAAGAACCTTATTTGGTTGAAAGCTTAAAACAAATCATTAAATCGAAATAATTATGGAGTGTGAAATCAAAACAAAAGACAACAAAATCTTTGCTCCTTTAAAGGATAAATGGTTAGTGAAAACTCCTGAAGAAGAAGTAAGACAAAAATATATTTGTAATTTGATAAACCATTACGGTTTTTCATTAGACCAAATGAAACAAGAAGTTACAGTTAGTAATTCTTTAAGAGGTCAAGGACGAGCACAAGCTGACATTGTAGTTTGGAAAACCAAAGAAGATAAAATTGAAGAAAACAGTCCTGTGATTGTAGTAGAATGTAAAGCCGAAAACATAACCATTCGTGAAGAAGATTGTTTTCAAGGTTCAAATTATGCTTCTTGGGCAGGTGCTGACTTTTTTGTAACCACAAATCTTAAAGAAACAAGAGTTTTTAAAGTAGTTAAAGGGAAAATACCTAAAAGATTAGAAGAAATTATTGATATTCCAGACGCTAAAATTGTAAACAACGAAAAGAAGATAAACGAACTTTTAAAACAAACAAAAGCATTTACACGAGACGAATTCTCAAAAGTATTATTTCAGTGCCACAACATAATTAGAAATAACGATAAACTTTCACCAGAAGCCGCTTTTGATGAAATAAGCAAAGTTTTGTTTATTAAAATTCGCTATGAAAGAGATAATAATGAAGCTCAAATATTTTCAAAAAAACGCTTTGTTGAAAATCGTAAAAACTACAATAAGTTAAACTCAGAAATGGGTGTAACAAATGCAAAACCTTTTTACCAACAGCTTTTTGAAAAAACAAAACAAGATTTTAGAGAAGATGATTTGTTTGCAGAAAATGAAACTTTGAGAATTAGAGAAAATAGTTTTGAAGCCATTGTTGAAAAGTTAGAAAAATACAATCTTTCTACTACTTCTGATGATGTAAAAGGTATTGCTTTTGAAAAGTTTTTAGGTAGAACCTTTAGAGGTGAATTAGGACAATTTTTTACGCCAAGAACTGTGGTTGATTTTATGGTAGAAGTACTCGATCCGCAAGAAGGCGAAATAATTTGCGACCCAGCTTGTGGTTCTGGTGGTTTTTTAATTAGAGCCTTTGAATATGTTCGTGCCAAAATTGAACAAGAAATACAAGAACAAAAAGAAAAAATCAAAAAAGAATACTACACAGAAGAATACGATAAACTTTCGAAAAAAAAGAAAGCTGAAATTGACGAAGAAGTAAACGATTTATTTCAAAAACTAAATCAAGAATTAGACATTAACAATCCAAAAAGTAGGATAAGGGTACTGTCTTACGATTGCATATTCGGAACAGATGCCAACCCAAGAATGAGCCGAACCGCAAAAATGAATATGATTATGCACGGAGACGGACACGGTGGCGTACATCATAATGATGGTTTGCTCAATGTAAACGGAGTTTTTGAAAATCGTTTTGATATTATACTAACAAATCCGCCTTTTGGCTCTCGTGTTGAAAAAAGTTTAAAGATTACAGAAGCCGATAAATACACAGATGGAAAGCGTATTGCAATGTACAAAAAACGTTACGGCAAAGAGTACGAAAAAGCAATGCAACAAATTACAGACAATATTGGTGAACCGTTGTTGAGTTTATATGAAACAGGCAAAATGAGTACGTTAACAGAAGTACTTTTTATTGAAAGATGTTTGAATTTATTAAAACCTGGTGGACGAATGGGAATTGTTCTTCCAGAAGGTATTTTAAATAATAGTAACCTACAAAAAATCAGAGATTTCGTAGAAAGTAGAGCGAAAATTGTTTTAATAACATCTATTCCTCAGGATGTATTTATAGCAAGTGGAGCAACCGTAAAACCGAGTTTGTTGTTCTTTAAAAAATTCACAAATGAAGAAGCTAAAAACTTTAATCGCATTTCCAATTTGGCTAAAATTGAAATTGAAGAAAAATATGCCCCAGAAATAGCTCCAATAAAATCTAAATTAGCATTAAGAGGAAAAGAAGCTCCTACTTCATCTGAAAAGAAAGATTTACGAAAAGAATTAAAAGTATTGGAGCAAAAAATAGCATCAGAAATAAAAGTTAAAATTAAAACAGATTTTGACTATCAAATACCAATAGCAGAAGTTGAAAAAGCAGGGATTAGTACAACTGGTGCTAAAATTGAAAATGAATTAGAACCTCTTGCAATTGAGTTTAATGCTTATCGAAAAAAGAATAAATTATGGGAAGGAAAATTTAATGAAATAACCTACAATGCCGACAAGAAAGGTAATTATCATAGAATAGCTATAGTTGATGCAATTGCTCAAGAACCTGAAATATTTTATGGAAAATAGTATGAAAATATTAAGAATAGTTCCTTTTTTAGATTTAAAGATTTGGGATGTTAAAAGTTTCTTTCTTCAAGAAGATGTTTTTAATAACAAACATCCATTTGTTCTATTTGGCGAGTTTTTAACCAAACCAAATATTGAAAAAATAAAAATAGAAGATACTAAAGAATATAAAATTCTTGGAGCTCGTTCTTATGGTAAAGGAGTTTTTATTAATCGTACAGTCAAAGGGAACACATTAAAAATGCGAACATACCAACTCGCAAAGGAAAATTATCTTTTTTGGTGTAAAGTTGATACTAAAAATGGTGCGTTTGGCATTGTTACAAAAGATTTAGAAGATGGAGTTGCATCATCAAATATGACTTTTGCAGAAATCGAGACAACTAAAGCTAACCCTGAATTTGTTCAATTACTTTTCCGTAGTAAAAGAGTAAATAAATATATGGATGGTTATGTAACGGGAACAACTAATCGTAAATATATTAAACCAAACCAACTTAGAGAAGAAATAAAAATAGTATTACCATCATTACGTGAACAAAATAAAATTGTAGCCAATTACAACAAAATAATACAATTAGCAAAACAGCAAGAAGAACAAGCGAAAAATTTAGAAATCAATATTGAAAATTATCTTTTTGAAGTTCTTGGAATTGAGAAATTAGAAGAAAAAGAAAATAAAAAAGGATTGCAGTTTGTTCACTTGAAAAATTTGGACAGATGGGATATTTTGGCAAAAGATTTAAGAACTTTAAACGGACTATCTACTTCTAACTATGAACTTAAAAAGCTAGGAGATGCTTTTAGTTTTCCTTCAAAGTCTTGGAAGAAAAAAGAATATAAAGAAGAGTTTTTTAAATATATTGAATTAGGTGCAATTGATACAAATTTCGGAATTACTAAAGTAAAAAACATTGAAGTAAAGAAAGCACCTAGTAGAGCAACTCAACAAGTAAGTACTGGCGATTTAATAATTGGAACTACAAGACCTTACTTAAAAAGATTTGCAATTGTTAAAAAGCAATTTGATGGTAATATATGTTCTTCTGGATTTTCTGTAATAGAACCTAATTCAAACTACAACTTAAACTATCTAAAAGAGTTTTTAATGTCATTTTACGGTATTGAACAACTGAAAAACAGAATGACTGGTGGAACTTATCCTGCAATTACTAATAATGAATTAAAAGAAATTCTAATTCCTTTTCCTAACCCAACTATTCAAAATAAAATCGGAACTCATATTGCTAATTTAAAACAACAAATACAAGATTTGAAAAATCAAGCAAAACAAAATCAAACTAAAGCGATAAAGGAGTTTGAGTTAGAAATATTTTCAACAGACTAATTATGCAACTCAAAAAACTATACATAAAAGATTACAAAATCTTAAAGGATTTTACCATTGAATTTCCTTATGATTTCAAAAAGTACATTTCCGTATTTATTGGTGCAAATGGTTCTGGAAAATCTACAATTTTAGAAGCAATTGCTCAAATATTTAGCAGTGTAACACTCAATGAAAAAGCCAAATTTGGTTTTGAATTGGAGTATTCAGTAAAACACGAAAAGCTTCTTGAAGAAACAAGTACAACAGCAGAATTTGATACACAATATTTAAGTGCAAAACTTTCAGCAGAAAATAAAGGAGATACAATACAAATAGAAACTTTTGATAGATTTGGTAAATCATTTCAAAAAATTGACATTTTAGATAAAGCCAAAATGGTTTTTGTTAGTGGAACAAACGTTTATTCGTATCTGCCTGATAATATCGTTATTTACTACTCTGGCTTATCTGAAATAATGCAGAAATTAGTTGAGCCACATAATCAATTAATTTCAACAAACTATCGTAAAAACAACACATTAGCAAAAAGAGATTTTTTCTATTTTGAACCCGAACACTTTGGAATAATTCTTACAGGTTTACTTTCATTTGAATATGGAGATATTCCGAAATTTCTTTTTGAAAAAGCAAAAATATCAAGAGTTCAAAGCATCCAAATACGCTTAAAAAAACCTGAATGGGCAAATGATACTATTCAAAATTTTTGGGGAGCAAAAGGAGTAGTCAGAAACTTTTTAGATTATTTAAATGAAACCTCAGCAAATTTAGAAGATTTACAAAATCCTGACCAATCCAGAGGCATAGGAAGTATTAATATTGAAACTTGGCAAGATGAAGCATTGAATATTACCATTGTTTCACAACAGAAGTTATTTGAAATCAGAAACCATTTGATTGAAGAGAGAGAGTTATTTGAAATATTAAATATTATGCATTCAGATGGTATGCTAAATAATATTTCTTTCTCATTAAAAGATGAAGACGGAAAAAGTTTTGGCATTTTAAGTGAAGGAGAACAACAAGCAATTATTATAAAAGGCTTAACAGAGTTTCTTTCAGAAAAAAACTCTCTTTTCTTATTTGATGAACCTGACACCTATTTACATCCTAAATGGCAACGTCAATTTATTACAGAAATTGAAAAGACAGTTGACACATCTTATAATTCAGAAAACTCTTATGTGATTGCAACACATTCGCCTCAATTATTAAGTAATGCTCAATCTGAATTAAATTTTGTAAAGATTATAGAAGATGGAGCTTTAATCGAGAATACTCCAAACCATTACGGAAGAGAAATAAACACTATTCTTTATGAATTAATGGGAGTTGAAGAACGAAATAAGCTTGTTAGAACTAAAATAAGTGATTTATACACACTAATTGATGAAGAAGAAATAAAAGATGCTGAAAGTTCACTCAAAGAACTTCAAGATTTAATTGGAGGTGACGACCCTGAATTAAAAAGAGCTGAAATTCAAATTAATTATTTAAAAGAGGACGAATGAAAGCTATAACAAAAGGAAATGAGCCTGCATCATTAACTGAACACAGAGCTAACCAATATTCCTCTTATGAAAACTTAGATAAATCAGATGTTCGAACATCTTTACTCACAGAGCAAGGTCACATTTGTTGTTATTGTATGAGGCGAATTCCAGAAAATGGAAAAATAATTGGGTCAAAAATTGAACATTTTTTATGTCAAGAGGAACACTCACAAGAGGAATTAAATTATGGAAATATGCTTTTAGCTTGCCTAGGGAATGAGGGTTCACCAAAACGATTACAGACTTGTGATACTAAAAAAGGAAACCAAACACTAACATATAACCCTTCAAATCAAGCTAGAAATATTGAAACTTTGGTAAAATACAAATCAAATGGAGAAATATATTCGCCTGACGATATATTAAATACCGAATTAGAAACCATTTTGAATTTAAATGTTCCAAGCCTTAAATCTAATAGACGAGTAATTTTTGAGGAAGTACAAAATAGAATTAGAGTTGAAGGGAGAAGGCAAGGGAATAAAGCTTTAAAAAAGAAATTTTTAGAAAATGAAAGAACAAAGCTACTGAGTATAAATAATGGAAAATATACTGAATTTTGTATGGTTGGAATTTATATTATTGACAAAAAATTAAGTAAGATGGAATAGCCAACGCATAAGCCATACACATTTGCAATTCGCTACAGCCAACAGCACAAGCCAAAAATTGCAAAAGAGTATGTCTTGCCAACGCTATCAACAGAACGGAAAAGAAAGTACGAAAACACAACAACGCCTATACGTAATACGGGTTTTAGTGCTAAAATAAAGTAAGTGAATATTAACAAATATAGTGTTAAACTGAAAGTGAAGTGCTTCGAAATGCCCAACGCTTCATACACAAACCGTTGTGTGGAATTTGGATAACTTACCAATTATTGGTATATTTGAAAAATATATCGAAAATGAACAAAAACACATCAATATCACTCGGGAATTATTTTGACCAATTCGTTCAAGGTCGAATAAGTGAAGGTCGATTTAAAAATGTCAGTGAAGTTATACGCGCTGGATTAAGGCTTTTAGAAGAAGAAGAAAGTAAAGTTATTGCATTGAAAAAAGCAATTCAGGACGGAATTGATAGCGGAATTGCACACGACTTTGAGCCAAAAAAACATCTTAAATCTCTAAAAGCAAGGAAATTATCGAATGGCTGAATTTAAATTGACTAATAAAGCAGTTGAGGATTTATCTAAAATATGGGATTATACATTTGAAGTTTGGTCAGAAAGACAAGCGGACAAATATTATGAATCACTTATTTCAAATTGTCAAGAAATTGCAGATAATCCACATTTAGGAAAAAACTATAACGGAATTACTCAAAGCCTACTCGGAATGAAAACGAATCGACACATCATTTTCTATCGAACTTTAAATGAACATTATGTTGAAATTACAAGAATTTTGCACGAGAGAATGGATTTAAAGAAAAGAATAACTGAGTAAAAAACTACACACAACAATGGTAATCGTTGCACAAGCCCAAGCAAACAGTAAATAATTATTCAAAAGCCTCGTTTTAAGAGGCTTTTGTTTTTACATTAGATAATTATCATTCTTTTTTCTAACCCTTTATAGATGCTGATTTTGACCTAATAAGCACTATCTCATAAACTTACACAGTTTATGAGATAGTGCTCTGGATTTTTCAATTATACAATATTTTTTATGCTTTTTGGTTTACTACTAATCTAAAGCCTTCTCCATGAATGTTTAAAATTTCGACATTCTCATCCACTTTTAAATACTTACGCAGTTTAGCAATATACACATCCATACTACGAGATGTAAAATAATTATCGTCTCTCCATATTTTTGTTAGTGCCAATTCTCGAGGCATTAAATCGTTTTCGTGTAAGGCTAATAAGCGTAGTAATTCACCTTCCTTTGGTGATAATTTTTCTGGTGTTCCTCCTTTATACTTTAAGAATCTCAATTTAGAGTTTAGATGAAAATCGCCAATTTCAAACTCAAATTGCTTACTATCTGTAACACTATCTTTAGTTTTTCGTTGTATGATAGCTTTAATTTTCATAAGTAACACTTCACTATCAAATGGCTTGTTTAAATAGTCGTCTGCTCCTACTTTGTAGCCTTTTAAAACATCTTCTTTCATAGCTTTTGCTGTTAAGAAAATAATAGGTACATCTGCATTTTTTTCACGTATTTCTTTTGCTAAAGTAAAACCATCTTTATAAGGCATCATTACATCAAGAATACATAAATCGTAATCATCTTTCTTGAATTTCTCAAAGCCTTCCATTCCATTTTTAGCATGAACAACATCATAATCGTTCATCATTAAGTAGTCTTTTAAAACAGTTCCAAAATTTGGATCGTCTTCTACTAAAAGTATTTTTTTGTTTATTTCTTCCATAATTATATCATGATATTAATGGTAACTTTATAATAAAGGTGCTACCCTTTCCTTTTTCACTTTCTACGGTTATATAACCTTGATGATCATTTACAATGCTCTTAACGTAAGCAAGACCTAAACCATGACCTTTTACATTATGTACATCTCCTGTGTGTTCTCTATAAAATTTTTCGAACACCTTTTTTTGAACGGTTTTTGACATTCCGTTGCCTTGATCTTTTATTCTTAATATAACGCTTTTTCCAACAGTTTCTGTATAAATATCAATTTTAGGTTCATTCTCTGAATATTTAACTGCATTATCTAATATATTAACTATAACGTTAGTAAAGTAAGTTTCATTAGCTAAAACTGAATGTTTAATAGCGTTAAAATGTGTTTTTATATACCCTTTTTTATGCTCAACAATAAGCTCCAGGTGTGTAATAGCATGTAAAATTAAGTCGTGTAACTTAACTCTCTCTTTACTAATATTAAGTTGATTTTTATCAAGTTTAGATATTCTAAGCACATTTTCTACTTGTGCATGCATACGCTTATTTTCATCCTTAATCATTTTAAGGTAACGTTTCACTTTATCTTCGTCATTAATTATTTTAGGATTCTTAATAGCATCCAAAGCTAAATTTATAGTTGCTATTGGTGTTTTAAATTCATGTGTCATATTATTAATAAAATCGGTCTTAATTTGAGAAATCTTCCGTTGTTTTATTAATTGATAAATAGCACTAATAAAGGCAAAAATTATAAACGATGTAAAAATTATTGATAACAGCATCATCCCAATAATAGATGAGAAAATAAATTGAGTACGTTCAGGAAAATTAACGTAAAGCATAAACTCACTCTCATCATTATTATCTAAAAAAATAGGTGCTCCAAAAGTAGAATTATGTGCTAATTCAAAATTTTGAGACTGGATTTTTGTGGCTAAATCTTTATCATAAATAGCATACTCAAAATCAATATCTATATCATCCTGAAGCAATTTCTTCTTAAGCAATCGTTCTACTTGATCTTTTTCTACACGATTATGTAGAGGCGTTCTTTTTGCCTCTTCACGATAATGAGATTCAAAAGCTTCTTTTTCTAATCTAGTCATTCTTATAATACTAGTAAAAGATTTTTCTGGAGTGTAATTTAAACTACCATCTATAGTGTTTGTACTATAAACTTTAGTTTCGCTTTTATTAAAAATACGACTAATATTTACACTATCTAAACTTATGTCAATGAACGAAGGAATTCTAAAATTTTCTTCTAATATTCCATTTCTATAAATTATTAATTCATTTGTATTATCGTCTTGCCTATAAACAGTTATACTACCTATTGATGTCGAATCAGGTTGACCACCTTCAGCAATAACTTTCTCTAATTCTCGAAAGTAGTCGCGATACTCTCGCTCTTCAATAGCATTTGAGGTAAAACTCAAGGCTTTTTTTACCTTAAAGGTAAATTGCTGTTGTTCGTTTTCAACTGTATTGTTTATATAATACGCCTGAACAAAAATGATACCAATAAGCGATAAACTCATTACTAACACCAACAGGATGAATAACTTTTTGTTCATCGTTCAAAATTAACATTTTAACATTTAGCAGGAACGCCATTTAACCTTACCTTAACAGAAATGTTAAAATTTAGGGTTTATTAAATTAAATTAAGAATCTTTTGATGGATAATTTTAACCTGATTTTCTGTTTTAGGTAAATTGTTATTATCTATAACATAGTGAGATAATTTAACTTTATCTTCATCGCTCCACTGATTATTCATAATAGCTTTAACACTATCTATAGTAGAGTTGTCTCTTTGTATTACTCTTTGCATCTTGTTTTCTCTTGATGCTATTACTGTAATAACATTATCACATTCATGATAACCACCATTTTCAAATAATATAGCTGCTTCTTTAATAACATAAGGAGTGTCCTGCTCTTTTAGCCAGTTTTTAAAATGCAATCTTACTTTTGGGTGTACAATAGCATTCATTTTTACTAACAAATCATTATCATTAAATATTTTTTTTGCAAGAAAAGGTTTATTTAAACTATCTTCTGTGTAAGCTTCGTTTCCAAATAGTTGTATGAGTTTTCCTCTAATTGTTTTAGAACTATTCATTATTTTCTTTGCTTCTAAATCGGCAATATAAATTGGTACACCAAGTTTATTAAACATTTTAGCAACTGTAGTTTTGCCACTTCCAATTCCTCCTGTTAAACCAATTACCATCATTGTATTAAAATAAACTCTATTTGTTTTTCATTAAGTCTAACATTCTTTACTTTATCTGGTTGTTGCACTATTTTAGGTACTAAATAAGTAGCTTCAGAATGTAATTTGCTATAATCGCATTCAATAATAAAACTGCTAGACGAGATTGATTTAAAATTGCTTAAACTTGTGTAGTATAATACTGAAACTTCTTTCGGATAATATTTTAATTTAACACCATCAGGAATATTAATTATATTAACTGGAACATTAATCGAGCCTTCTGTAAACCTTTCTATTTCTGCATTTATTTGTACTTGTTTATGAGAAAAGTTTAAATCTCCTGCATGTTTAGGTATATTGAGTTTTACTGAAACATTAAAATTTGAGTTTATATCTTTCAATTCTAAATGTTTTGTAACAATTTCTGAAATTGAATCTGTTAAAACCTTTGGTCCAATTATTTTAATAGAATCTGGTTTAATGATATAATTCTTAATTAAATCGTATCCAGAAGAAAAATTTATTTGTGAATCTAAAATAACAGGAATTTTTTTAACATTATTAACATCGTATCTAAAAGCTATGGTTTCTGGGCTTATACTTTCAATCTTTATCTTTGGGTGGAATTGTGATACTATATTAGATAATTCTCTTTTTTCAATCCAAAAGTAATGTGTTGCATTTTTATCTAAATTTTGAAAATCTACTTTTATTATCGGTTCTGTTAAATAATATTTTATTAATCTAAAACCAAAAGTGCTAAGGGTTATATTTATTATATGAGAAGAATCTTTTACTATTACTTTATCCTCTGGTACATTTATGGCTTCTATATTAAAAGAAATAGTTTGTGTATAATCTTGAGATAGTTTTGTTAATATAGAGAATATTAGAGCTAACAGTAGAAAGAGAATAAAAACATTGGCTTTTTTACTTCTAAAAAATGATATTATTTTACTTTTAAAAACCATCTTATTTTGACTTAAAAAACAAATCAGGAAACTGTTGTTTTATATCTTTATTAGAAAAATTCAATATTAAAGTAGATTTTAAAAATCCATATCCATACCCAAAAAACTGAATTATAATTGCAATAATTGACAAAATAGAAACTATACTATTTTTTGTGCTTATTGCTGCTATAACAAAACTCGCTATAAAATACAGTCCGTAAATTTTTAAAGGTAACTCAATTCCTGAAATAAACAGAACAACTGAGGCTAATAACCCTAAACAAAACAGCGTTGGAAACCAATAGGTTATTTTTTTTGTTTCTGGATACCAATAATTTAATATAGGTCTTACTGATCCAAATTTATAAACTTGCTTATAGAATTTTGTCCAGGAAATTCTTCGTTTATGGTAAACATAAGCATCAGGTATGAGTTTAGTTTCAAATTTTAATTTATTTAATCGTATGGATAAATCTGGATCTTCTCCAGGGTGAATATTTCCAAATCCTTTAGTTGCTATAAATGCAACTTTAGAAAGTCCCATATTAAAACTTCTTGGCTGAAATTTATTTACACTAGATTTTTTTCCTCTTATGCCACCTGTAGTTATAAAAGAAGTCATCGAAAAATTTATGGCCTTTTGTAAATTTGTGAAAGAACTATGTGCAGCATCTGGACCACCAAAACAATCTGCATAGTTTAGGTTTAAGCTTTTAAAAACTTCATTAAGATAATTTTTTGGTAAAATGCAGTCGGAATCCAAAATTATAAAATAATTCCCTTTAGCGAGTTTCATTCCGTAATTTCTAGAATCTCCAGGACCAGAATTTTCCTTATAGTAATACGATATATTTAACCTATCGCTAAAACTACCAACAACAGTTTTAGAAGTTATTGCAGAACCATCTTCAATAATTACTACTTCAAAATCTTTCTCTCCGTTTAGAGTAGTAAAACTATTAAGAAGCTCTTTAACCTCATCTGGTCTATTAAAAACTGGAATAATAAAGGAAATATCTTCTGCTCTCATCATATTTACAAAGATAAATAAACAAAATACAAAAGCCACTGTAAAAGTGGCTTTAGAAAAACAATATCTAAATATTACTTATCTATAAATGCTTCCATAATTTTGCTGCTTATTCCCATATTTGAGAATCCACCATCGTGAAACAAATTTTGCAAAGTTACTTTTTTTGTTAAATCTGAAAATAGTGTAATGGTATAATCTGCACATTCTAAAGCTGTAGCATTACCAAGAGGTGACATTTCTTCGGCATAAGAGAAAAATCCTTCAAAGCCTTTTACACCACTTCCAGCAGTAGTTGGCGTTGGTGATTGCGAAATTGTATTTACCCTTACTTTTTTA
>CAYRVY010000022.1:0-14078 GCA_964427695.1 uncultured Flavobacteriaceae bacterium | reverse complement strand
TGACTTTAGTCAGATTTAAAAACCTATGGTACTTTAGTCCATAGTGGTTTAGTTTGATAATTTTTGAAAGATATTTTTATTTTTTTAACAAATTCATAATCTTTTCTAAACACATATGTTACCAGTTATTTCGTATCATCCGCTAATAAATAGAAAATGGTAAATTTAAATGATTAAAAAGAGAGAAGTAGAACTTATTGTAATTTCTGATGTCCATTTAGGAACCTATGGTTGTCATGCTGAAGAACTATTAAAATACCTAAAAAGTATTCAACCAAAAACAGTAATTTTAAATGGAGATATTATTGATATTTGGCAATTTAAAAAACATTATTGGCCAAAATCACATATGAAAGTCATTAAGCATATTATTGGATGGATTACAGATGGGGTCACTGTATATTATATTACTGGCAATCATGATGAAATGCTTCGCCGATTTGAGAATTTTAGTATAAACTCTTTTACCATAGTCAATAAAGTAGTTTTAGAATTAGATAATAAAAAAGCATGGTTTTTTCATGGAGACGTCTTTGATGTTACCATGCAACATTCAAAATGGTTGACTAAACTAGGTGCTACGGGTTATGATTTATTGATTTTATTAAATAATTCGATAAACAGAATCAGTAAATCTTTGGGTAAAGAAAAAATATCGTTGTCAAAAAAAATAAAAAACAGTGTAAAAGGAGCCGTAAAATATATTAATAATTTTGAATTAACCGCTTCAGAAATTGCCATAGAAAATGAATATAATTATGTTGTCTGCGGACATATTCATCAGCCAAAAATTAAAGAATACAAGAATAAAAATGGGCAAGTAACATATTTAAATTCAGGTGATTGGATTGAAAATCTAACAGTTTTGGAGTATGATTTGGAGAAATGGTCTATTTATAAGTATGAGGAGAATCACTTTAATAATCTTAATATTGATTTAGGCGATATCATTGAAAAATCTAATAAAGAAATATTCAATGAACTATTAGCTGATTTTAATTTAATGAGGGAATAAATGAAGATATTATATGCAATACAAGGCACAGGAAATGGTCATTTAAGCAGGGCAAAAGAAATAATTCCTGCTTTGATGAATCGTGCTCAAGTAGATATTGTTGTGAGTGGTACTCAATCAGAAATTTCTATACCCTATCCTATAAAATATTATTTTAAAGGTATCAGCTTTGCATTTGGTAAAAATGGAGGGATTAATTACTATAAAACATTTAACAGGAATAACATTTATAGAATAATCAAAGAAATAAGAAAGTGTAAAGTTTCTGATTACGATTTGGTCATTAATGATTTTGAACCTATTTCAGCTTGGGCATGTTACTTTAAAGGAGTAAACTGTGTTTCGTTAAGTCATCAAAGTGCCTTGTTGTCTAATAAAGTGCCAAAACCAACTAAAGGAAGGAAAAGAGGGAGGTTTATACTGAAAAACTATGCTCCTACATTAGAAAAATATGGCTTTCATTTTAAAAGTTATGATAAGCATATATTTTCTGCCGTTATTCGTAGAGATATTAGAAAACAGAATATAAAAGAAAAAAAATACTATACGGTTTATTTACCATCATATAGCGATGAGAAAATAATTAAAGTTCTTTCTAAGATTAGCTCAATAAAATGGAAAGTGTTTTCAAAGCAATGTACAAAGGCATATCAACGGAAAAATGTGTTTATTAAACCTATAAAAAAGAACTCTTTTGAAAGAAGTATGGCTTGGTCAAAAGGAATTATTTGTGGTGCCGGTTTCGAAACGCCTGCAGAAGCTTTATTCTTAAAAAAGAAATTATTGGTTATACCTATGAAAGGTCAATATGAACAAGCTTATAATGCTGAAAGTTTAAAACAATTAGGTGTAAAAGTAATTAATAAACTTCATGAAAAACACTTAATCACTATTGAAGAGTGGATACAATCGGATACCATTATTGATATTAACTTTCCTGATAATACTCAATATATAGTTGACAAAATATTAACAAACCATATTATTGCTACTGAATTGTCTAATAAAGTAGTAGTATAACAAAGTTTGTCATAATATTTTTTACCCCTAAAAAGAAAAGTACAAGTATTTATTTTGAAGTAAATTTATTTGACATCAATTTTTAGCGTAATTTCTGCATTAATTTTAGGGGAAATAATGGTATTTAACACATCAAAAGTAAGATTTGCTACAGCTAATTTTTCTATTGTTTTTATATTTATAGTTGTAGTACCATTCGCTTTGATACTAATTATATCACTATAATTGTGAAAAGTATATTTAGATTTATTTTTAAGTATAAAATCTATATCACTGTTATTTTTAATTGTTATTGACAATACTATTGACTTTTCGACATATTGAGCTTCAGTAACTTCTAATGAAGCATTTACCAAAGGAACTACAAATGCTTTTCTACCAATTAACAAATTATTAAAATAAACCACAGTACGTTTTTCAAACAAAGCTTCTTTTATACTATTTTCGGTTCTTTCTTTGGCAAAAACCAATGTAACAGGTCTATGACTACCTTTAGGAACTTCAAAAAGCCAATCTACCAAACCATGTACATCTGAAGTTCCCATAATAGTTAAGTCATTATCTAAAGCTATTTGTAATGCTTCTTCAGAATAAGTTGTTTCGTTTACAACTTCAATACCATGTAGCATTTTATCGTTTATCAACTGTTTGTGCATTGAAGTTAATTTAGCCATTCCATCCTTTACTTGTGATGTCCAGTTTGGGTGATTCCAAAAGACAAAAGCACCTTGTTTATTAGCTTCTTTAAAAACGTCAACTGGGTCGTCAATTAATAATTTATTGGCATCATTTATAAAAATTGCATTCGAATGTCCCGGAGGCATTGCCCTAGTAATTTCTGATCCTCTAACTACAATTAAGTCATGATTTTTAGCCTCTTCAAGTGCTATTTCATGAGCTCTATTTCTATCTTGATGAGGTATGTCATTTTTATGTGGTTGATATTCTAAATGATCTGTAATTGACATGGCATCTAACCCATCTCTTAAAGCTTCTTGTACTCTTATACTTGGCCAGACGCTGCCGTCAGAAAAAACGGTATGTTGGTGAAAATCACATACTAAAGTTTTATAACCATCTATATCTGGAAATTCAATTTTTCGGTTGGCGAGATACGAATGAGGTACTTCTTGGCTAATTGCTACATTCATTAAAATAGTGCTAACCAGTAGTATTAGAATTATCTTTTTCATTAAGATGGTTTTAAGATTATTTTATAAAAAATAAATATTTCACTTTGGTTTAATGTTTCTAAAACATTAAAAAATGGCTGATAATAGTTTAAGCTTAACTATGTTGAACTAGTAATTTTTTAACCGAGTTATATCCTATTTTTTGAACTATTTTTTCTAATACATCAAATTTTTGAACCATATATTTAGGATGGTGGGCATCTGCCGAAAAATGTATTGGAATTTTTTTGTCAAATGCTTGTTCAATAATCCAATTTGAAGGATATGGTTCTTCATCTTTTTTTCGGTACATTCCTTTACTGTTCAATTCTAAAATACAGTCAGTAGACGAAATAATATTTAATGTGTTTTCAATTTCTTCTTTATACCAAGATTCTTTTTCTGTAAAGAATATTTTAAGGTTATTAATTACTTTTATTCTGTCTAAATGCCCAATAATTGTTGGTTTTGATAAGTTTACCATTTCTCGAATACTTTGGTAGTACTTACGAATCATTTTTTCTATATCATTATCAAAAACCTCTTTTAATCCTTTTTCAATATTTTTAATATTTCCTTCAAAGTCCCAATATGTACCATCATTTAATTTTCCTAAAAAATGGACAGATCCAATAACAAAGTCTAGATTTTCTATTTTTAAATAATTACTATTTGGTGAAACTAAATTGGGTACATAATCAATTTCTAAACCTACTAAAACTTCTATTTGATTTTTATATTTTTCTTTTAAATAATTAAGATCATTATAATATGCGTCTAAATTATTTAAATCCATATTCCAATTTGTTGGATAGCCCTTTATTGGTGCATGATCTGAAAAACCAATACTTTTTAATCCAATTTCTAAAGCTTTTATGATATATGCTTCAGGTTCATCAGAACCATCACTAAAATAAGTATGTACATGATAATTAAACTGTTGCATTTATTTCTGTTGTTTGTGTTACTTGTGCTTTGAATAAACTGTTAAAATAGAAATATGCGACTAGTAGTCCCAGTATTCCAAAAAAGAAAGTTAAATATGTAAATTGAATAAAAAAACTAAGAATAGAGGTTCCTTTAAAAAAGAATTCTTTATATAGTAAGACGAGAACACTTCCAACATATCCAATGGCATCGGCAATATAAATTAGGAATCCTGCATTTCCGTTAAAACTCAATGCCCCAATAATACGGTCAAAGAGCATGCTTCCCAATGGAATATAAGCTATATAAACTCCTAAGCCAACAATTGTCATCCATGCAAATGGCGTTAACGCTTGGTGTTGATGAAATAAATAGGTAGCAAATGCTACAGAAATCAACCCAACCATCATTACCAATAGCATTGTTTTTACGGCTTTTAAATTATCTTTTATAAAAACGAAGATAGCTAATATTGTTAAGGCTAAAAAAGCAATATAGGTTTCGGTCTTTGCAAAAATACTTGCATTATCTTTTAGGCCAGTTTCTATCCAAATTTCAGCAGAAAAATTATCTCGATAATCTCTAAATGCTGTTAAAAATAAATACATAACTATTAATGCTGTTAATCCAGGTAATAAGCCCCAAAACAGTTTCTTTTTGTCTGTTCCAGTCATTGGAATACGTTCTTTTCGCAACAATATATCCTCTTTTGTGGGATAGGGAATTTTTTCAAGCCACCAAACGCCTATGAATAATGGAATCAGAAAAATTAATCCAGTATAGAAAGGCATCCAAAATTCACTAACTGAAAATGTTAACATTAAATATTTGCCAACTGTTTTTGTTACACCGGATGCCATTATAAAGCTTGCACTTAAAATGGTAGCCAATATCTCTGTTACACTTCTTCCCTCTAAATAAGAAAATACCAAACCCCAAATCATACCTAATGGTAATCCGTTAAGAAAAAGAAATATAAAATTATAAGGGGGTTCTACAAACGCAAAACCTAACAATGCCAATTCTGCTAATATAATAAAACCTATAATCAACCAAGGTCGGCGGTCTTTCTTCATTTCGGAAATCACTTTTATTCCTATAAATTTAGAAATGGTATAGCCAATAACTTGTGCAATAATTAATACAATTTTATAGTTAAAGCCCCAAATTTCATAACCTTCAAAAGTACCAACTGCAAAAGGTTTTCGAAAAGCATACATACAAAAATAGACTAGAAAAGAAGCTAAACCAGCAGATATTATTAAAGAAGATTTTTTTTTAAGCATTGAAATATTCATTTTAAAGTTTCTTAAAGATTTACTAGTAGCATTTGTGGTTTTTATCCGCCATCTTTTTTCTTAAATCTTGCATCTGCACATCGTTGTCTAAATTCTTTGGATGTTGGATCTATTTTACCAAATCTTTCTAACCTAAAAGGAGCTTCATTAGCAAAAAGGGGTTCGTTATTTATCATTTCGGCAATTAATCTTCCTATACCTCCTGAACCTGCTACTCCAGCTCCTGTACAACCAGTTGCGGCATAAAATCCTTTTTTACCTGGAAAACTTCCTAATGTATAATATCCGTCCGGAGTATATGTTGAAATACCCGTTATTATATTTTTTATTCCCATATCAAAAAAATTAGGGAAAAACTCTTGAAATTTTCGCCCATATTTTTCAATTAAACCCCATCTATCATCAGGGTTTCCTAAAAAATCTGCGTTTGGTAATTTATTTAAATGTTTTGGATTAAAATGTGGACTATTTTCTTCTCTTAGCCCAAAAAGTAAAGCTCCGCCTTCTGGTCTAGAGTAAGCATTCGCATCAGGTAGAACAAGCATTGGATGATTAATAGGGAATAATTCTTTATTTATTTCTGTTATCCAATAAATACTCCTGACAGCAGCCATAGGGATTGGTATATTTTCTTGTAAAGATAAATCATTAGCCCAAGCTCCTGCTGCATCTACAACATGAGGAGCATGAACTTCTCCTTTACTTGTTTTAACGCCATACACTACATTATTATTAAATAGCATTGATTCAACTTCGGTGTTTTGACTAATAATTGCTCCTTTTTTTATTGCAGCATCTGCAAAAACTTTAGCTAAAACATAGGCGTCAACAAACGAATCGTCTTCCATAAAAGATGCTTCCAACATCGTTTGTGTATCTAACCAAGGGATTAAATTTCCGACCTCATCTTTTGAAATATTTTTGTTTTTTATTTGGTGTTTATTTGCAATTTCTACAATTTTATCCAAATTTATTTTTGTTTCTTCTGATGCTGCAAAATGAATAGTTCCTACTCTTTTTTTACCAACTGTAAGATTGGTAAGTTGCTCTATTTCATTAATATTGTTATAGGTTTCTTGTATTAAGGGAATTAGTGATTCTTTGGTACGTACTTTTGTCATTAATGACGCTGCTTTAGAGGTGTTGCCACTTCCTATTTGATTTCTTTCAATGAGTAGAATTTTTTTACCTCTTTTTGCTAAGTGCCAAGCTGTGGCTGTGCCAATTGTACCGGCTCCTATAACGATAACATCAACTGTTTTTGAAAATTTATCCATATTATTATATAAAATAAGCTGTTAAATCACCTAAACTATTTAAGATTAAAGTAGGTTTTGTTTTAATCAATTGTTCTGAGTTTTGTGCTCCTGATAATACAGCTACTGTTATTCCACAAGAAGCATTTTTACCTTCTAAAATATCAATGGAAGAGTCTCCCGCTTTTAAAACTTGTGAGGGTTTTGTAATTTTAAAATGCTCACTTGCTTTTTCTATCATTTCAGGGTGTGGTCTGGAGTTCTCTACATCGCTTGCTGTTATTAAGTAATCGTATTCAACACCTAATTCCCAACCTAATTTATCTAATAATAAGTTTGCTATACGTGAGTTATAACCTGTGTTTAAAACTATTTTTATATTTTTTTGATGAAGTAATTCAAATAAATCTAAAACACCATCAAAAGTTTTTACTTCCAAATTTTCATAGGCCTCATCTAATAATTCTTGGAAATCAACAAAAATTTCTTTTGCTAATTCTTTTTTTAATTCAGAATCTCTAATTTCTTGTAAAATATCTACTATTGCTTGATACTTTTCTTTTCCTGCTCCATGTTCTAATACATCTTCAAGACTTACATTTAATCCTTTTGTATTGATTGCTTTTTGTAAGGTTTTATAAACAATATTTTGTTCATCTATAGTCGTTCCTGCCATATCAAAAACAACTAATTTTATATTTTTAAAATTCATTCTATGTTTATCAATAAATAAAAAACTACCTCTAAACATTTAATTTCAGTTATGAAAAGAGGTAGCCAACTAACTCAAATAAATCTATTCGTATATTAAATTCAGTAAATGCTTTTCAGTTTTATCAATTCCTTTATATGCTACGCCTGTAATTTTTGCTATTGTTGCTGCAATTTCATTTGTATAAACTTGGGGACTTCGATTCACCTCCCCTTTTGCTTTTATAGTTGGACCAAGAACTGCCACCCAAGTTTGGTCAGAATCTTTTACTTTTTTACCATGGCTTGTCCAAATTGATTCAGCATCAGCACCAACACCTCTACCATGATCTGTAGTAATTATAAAATATGTATTGTCTTTGTAAAATGTATTGCTTTGAACATAGTTCCACAAATCTTCAATCATTTGATCGGTGGTGTATAATGATTTTATGTAGTAATCGAAGAAACCTCCATGAGCAAAGTCATCTGTTTCACCATAGGCTATATAAACTACTTTAGGTTGTTTTCTTTTTATATACTCTTTAGCATAATGATGTGTATACATATCTAACCTTACGGATTCCCATATGATTGGTGCTTGTTTTTGAGTCTCATTTAAAAAGAGTTCTCTTTCAGTTAAGTCTGAACCAGTTGCATTCATATAACCAGCATTTACGGGGATACCACTTCTCTTATCATTGATGATATATGGAAAAACATCCCAACTTGCAAAAACAGCAACTTTGTTTTTATACTTAACAGATTGATTTAATGTTTCTAAAATAGTAACATTTTTATTGTAATTTTTGTCGTTACTATTGATATTTTCATCATCTGCTTTACCCGTTAATATCTCATTATAGCCAGGATAAGAAAATACCATTTTATTGGTAAGATTGACAAAACTATTTTTATTTCTATTGCCATAAATTTGCCCTTGTTTAGCAATAATATTCCACATAAAAGGCATTAGTTTTTTACGTTTTTCTTCAAGTGTTTTTCCACCAAACCTTTTTTTAAGCTCTTCTTTAGCATGTGTATATTTTTTATTTTCAAGCAAAACAGTATCTATACCAGTAAACACTTCTTGCCATCTAACACCGTCTAAAGTGATAAGAAAAATATTTGGAACATCCTTTTCCTTTTGAGCAAAATTATTGCTGATTTGAAATAATAAAATACTGAACAATACTACTTTTTTCATGATTTGTGTTTTTAATTTTGTTTAATAAGTAGTGCCATAGAAATGGCTATAATACTTATTTTAATAAATTTTATAACCTAATTCTCCCACCAGCCTTTAATATTGATATCATCACCTCCCATTCTGCTTACAGCAGCTTCATAATTTTCAGTATTTAAAGTTTGTTCACGATCTGGATATAAGAAACGCACAGGTACTCTGTCACTATTAACATTGTCTTGACCAGGTATAATAAAAGAAGGTAAGCCTGTTCTTCTAAAGTCATACCATGCTTCTAACCCAACTAAAAAGGAAGCTAACCATTTTTGAGTCATTATGGTTTCTAAGTTGCCGTCATAAGCAACACCGTTTTGGGCTAAATATGAAGTCATATCCTGATTTACATCCCAAAAGTCGAATGATGCTCTTACGCCATTTTCATAAAAAGTATTAGCATCTCCTGTTATAAAGCCTTTTTGAGCAGCTTCAGCTAAGATAAATTGTAATTCATCATATTTCATTAATGGTGCCTTAACAGAATTTGATGATTCCCAAAAAAACGCTTGGTTTAATCGTGAAACATTACTAGCACCACCATTAAAATTTGTAGCATTATCCTCACTTAAGCCATTAGGCATTCCTGCAATTAATGTTGGGTCATCATCTGGACTATCTGTAGGCTGAAACCAGAAGGATAATCTATTGTCATTAAACTGTTTTAATATGTTCTCGCTTGTTTGACTTAATCTTTCTGCATCAAAACTCCCTATTCTTCTATTACTAACAGGCCATGAATCTATTTGGCTGCTGGCAGGATATTCCATAACGGCGTTATCCTCATTACTTTCAAAAATGAGGCTGCTATTTACTATTTGCTGCATTTCAGACGAAACATCTCTACGATTAGAAATTCGTAATAAATATCTTAATCTTAATGAGTTGGCTAATTTTCTCCAATTTGTAAAGTTACCATCAAATAATAAATCCCCGCCTGTTATAGGTTGGTCTAAAGCCAATAATTCCTCAGCAGTTTTTAAATCAGCAAGTATTCCATTATAAATATCTTCTTGACTGTCATAAACAGGAGTAAAATTATCTTCTGTTTGCCCTTTAATGGCTTGAGAATAAGGAATATCGCCCCAATTATCTGTTAGACTAGAATATATCCAAGATTTTAATACAAGAGCCATGCCTTCGTAACTGGTGTTCTTAGTATTTTCATTTCTACTTATTTTAAGAATTGTTTCAATTTCTGGAAGATTCCCATAATAAGTATCCCATAAACGGGTTTCAGAACCCCAGGCATACCTATCAAAACCGGTAAAATTAATTCTGGCAGTAAGTTGAGCAACAAGATTACCTCTAGACCAACCTAATGTTGCATTATTACTTACGGTATTTGAAATTACTGTAGAAAGAATTAAATTTGGAGTAACGGTTTCAGGTTGATTTATGTTGGTATTTGTTTCCTCAAAATCTTTTGTGCAATTACTGAATGTTAGCAGCGCAAAAATTATATATAAAAGCTTACTATTTTTCATGATTAAATAATTAATGTTTGTTAAAATTTTATATTTAAATTAAATCCATAACTTTTTGAACTTGGGGTTGCCATATCTTCTACACCAGGTACAATAGTACCTCCATTAAAGGATAAGGTTTCAGGGTCAAAATGTGGATTTTCTGTCCACAATGCAAGGTTTCTACCAACTACAGCAATAGTAATAGATTCAAAAGGAGTTTTTTGTATTAATTTTGCTGGTAATGTATAGCCTAATTTAACTTCTCTAAGTTTTAAAAATGATGCGTCAAACATACCCACCTCTTCATTGCCTCTATTATATTTCCACCAATAAAAATCTCTACCACTTAATCGAACATCATTGGGTCTATATGAACCATCTGCATTTTGAATTACACCTTCAGAGATAATTCCTTCTTCACGACCAACGGCAGTAAAATCCATCATACCAGAAGTACCACCAATAAGTACAGTTCTTGACTTTACAACACCGCCTTGTCGCCAATCAAATAAAACACCAAGATTAAAACCTTTATAAGTGAAATTATTTTGAAAACCAACCATAAAATCAGGATTAACATTCCCTAACTTTTTAAGTTTTGGATCTCTTAATGAAAAACCATCTTCATTATGTACTGTTTGACCAAAAAATTCACTATTCGGGTCATCAACTGTTATAAATCCAGTACCATAAACGTCTCCCATTCTTTCACCTACTATTGCTCTCACTTGTATATAGTTTTGAGAAATAAGAAGGTCATTAATACCTGGAGCTAAACTTTTTACTTTACCTCTATTTGAAGTAAAGTTTATTGAGGTATCCCATTTAAAATTTTTTGATTTTACAGGAATTGCATTAAGCATTATTTCAACACCTTTATTTTCTATTTCTCCTGCATTAATCACTCTTGAGTCAAAACCTGAAGTGTTTGAAGTTGGTAAATTGATAATCTGATTTTTTGTAGAAGATGTATAGTAAGTAACATCTAAATTTAGTCTGCCTTTAAATAAACGAATGTCGGCTCCAAACTCAATAGACTCAGTCTCTTCGGGTTTTAAATTTGCGTTTTTTAAAATTGTTGGAGAGCTAACTCGCTGTTCACTACCGAAAGGCTCATTAAATGAAAAAGTAGATATTAAATTATTTGGATCAGTATCATTTCCTGCAATTGCCCAACCTGCTCTCAATTTTGCAAAAGAGAATACTGATGGTAATTCAAACATATCAGATAGCACCGCACTTATTCCAACTGATGGGTAATAATAAGACCAATTACCACTAGGCAAGGTGCTCGACCAGTCATTTCTACTAGTAACATCTAAAAAAAGATAATTCTTGTAAGAAACATTTGCAAAAGCATATAAACTATTTACTTTTTCTTTAGTATTAAATTGGGTTTTAGATAAAGGTTCTGCCGCATTTTGAAAATTATATACACCTGGTATTGACAAAGAATTAGCGCTAATTCGCTTATTTCTTACTTCTAATTTTCTTTGATTACCACCAAAAGAAGCACCAAATTGTACATCATCATTAACCTCTTTATTATATGATAATAAAAAATCAGTATTTTCTTCTTTAGAAAAAACATTGTCTTCCCGATATTGGCCTCTTGCAAATCTTTTAGTACTAAATGCACGTTTACCTACTCTTAAATCATCAGAATAATCCATACCTGATCTTAGCATTAATGAAAGGTCTTTAGTAATATCTATATCTAATTTAACATTGCCAATCAATCTATTTTTATCAAATGCATTTGTATTCTCATTCATGGTAAAGAAAGGATTATCATGCCAGTTGTAATTGTAATTAAATTGTTGAATACCTTCTAAACCTGGCTGCCAATAATTTTCTAAAGAACTCATATCTATTTGACGTCCAAACCATACCCATAAATACATGATATTTTCGGTACCGTAAGAGTTATTAGGTCTATTACCACTATTACTATTTATATAGTTCAACGATGATGAAACCTTTAACCATTCTTTAAGTTTATATGATGCATTTAAAGCATAATTTTGTCTATTATAATCTGAATTTGGTAAAATACCTTCATTTTGTAAATCTGTAAATGATGCTCTCATATTTCCATATTCATTTGCACCTGTTATTGCAATACTCGTTGTGATCGTACTTCCTGTTCTAAAAAAGTCTTCAATATTATTAGGTTGAGCAATCCATGGAGTGGCTGTAATGTCATCAATAAAATTCCCTGCAGCGTCCCTAGGTCTAACAGACTCATCACCCGCTCTAAATCCACTTGAAGTTGGGCTGTCAAATTGTGCAATTAGTCTTCCATCAAGTAGAGGTCCCCAGCTTTCGTCAATATTGTCATTTGTACCAGCACCAAAACCATCAAGAAATGCAAATTCACCACCGGCTCCTTGACCATATTTGTTTTGATATTTTGGAATTCTAAGAGCTGTTTCAAAAGTTACATTTTGATTGTAGCTAATACCAAGACCTTTACTATCTTTTCCAGTTTTTGTAGTAATCAATATTACACCATTTCCACCACGTGAACCATATAATGCAGTAGCGCTGGGTCCTTTTAAAACAGTTATAGATTCAATATCATCAGGATTTATGTCTTGTGCTCCATTTCCATAGTCAGTTTCTAAGTTACCTTCTGCTCTATTACTTACAGTACTATTACTAATAGGAATACCATCAACAACAAATAAAGGTGAGTTTCCTCCAGGATTTAGTGAACTATTACCTCTAATTGTAATTAAAGAAGTTGAGCCAACTCCAGAACTACCACCCGTAACTTGTACTCCTGCAACCCTACCTGATAGAGAATTAGTTATATTAGTTTCTCTTGCAGTGACCATCTCTTCTCCTTTTAATTCTTGTATAGCATAGCCAATTGCTCTTCTTTGTTTTTTTACACCAAGTGCAGTCACAACAACTTCGTCTAATAATTGAGATGACGCTTCAAGAACAATGATGCCTAAATCTAATACTTGTAAGGGCTTTAGATCTATAATTATTGTTTTTTCAGTATATCCTAGAAAAGTTATGAGTAATTCATAATTATTAGGTTTAATACCTGTAATTTCAAACTTCCCGTCAAAATCAGATATAGTTCCTTTTTCTGTACCATTAATAAAAATTGTTGCCCCTGGTAATGGAGTTCCTCCGTCATGAACTACACCTTTTATAGTTGCAGTTGGGTTTTGAGAAAATACATTTGATACTACAATAAAGAATATCAATGTAATAAGGTTGTTCAGTTTTTTCATTTTAACATTGTTTAATATTTTTTAAATTTCATGTACCAAAATTCATTAATTATTTACTATTCGTTAGTTTTTTGATATTAACATATAATTATAATAATCTTAAGATAGGGTTAGAAAAAGGTTATTATAATATTGTTTACGTTAATTATTTACCCAATCATTTGTTAGTTTGAATCCATTTTAGGTTATCTCATTTCTTACTCTTTTTAGTTCTCGAATCATTAAATTTATAGATATTTAATACTGATTTTTTTTAATATTTCAGTATACTTACGTTTATGTTTTTCTTCAGTACATTCGAATGAGTAATAATTTTAAGTGACAGACTTAGAATTATTAATTTAACATAACTCCATTTTTAATTTTCATGATTTGGCAGTTAAATAAGAAATAAGATGCTAAACTAAAGGGGGGAAGCAAGAGGGTAACACGCTGCGCGATGTTACTAGTTTACAATTCATTCAAATACAAATGATTAGACATTTTAGATGACTTTGTTTGTTTTAAATTTGGGATAAAACCGTCTGTAACCCCAATAAACATTGAATGAATTTATGCCAAACTCATATTAATTGATCTGATTTAGTAGAGATTGCCTAATTATTGGTTTTTTGATAGTATTCAAAAGGGTTAACATTCTGTTTTTTACGAAAAAAGCTCTACAGCCCAGTAAAATCAATAAAAATTGGCTATGTTCTAAATAACGACTGACTGACCACCCAATTGCCACCTTTCATAGG
>CAYRVY010000021.1:0-14153 GCA_964427695.1 uncultured Flavobacteriaceae bacterium | reverse complement strand
TTTGATTTTCACTTTAAATACTAATTTCGCTTTTAGGGAATGCTACACATTAATATACTATATCGTCCGATAAGCAAAGATACCCTTTTAAAATCTTGTAATCAATAACTTACAATTTAAATAAGTAACAATTTATTAACATTTTTAGTTAGTCAAAAAACCTTTAAGGCTGTCTTTTATAAAATAATTCCAGCCAGCAACACCACTTTCGCGCTTAAACTCTGGTATAGCATCGTCAAAGTCTTCTACTATTTTAGTGCTTAATAGCAGTTTGGTTTGGTTTCTTACTTCAAACAACTCAAAGGTCACATAAGATTTGCCTTTAACATCTTTATACTTCCAGTTATAAACCAGTTTCTGTTCTGGTATCACTTCGGTTATTTCCCAGAGATGTAAAAAGTCTCTGCTTGTTGCTTTTACATTAAACTGCACTTTAAAACCAACCTCAGCTTTAAACTCTGGAATATCCTTAAAAAACCACTGTGTCATTTGGTCTAATACTGTAATTGCTTGCCAAACCTCTTTAACAGATTTGTTAAATAGTTGTTCTACAATAATTGGTGTATCTGTAGTTTTCATTATATCTTTTTTATTGCATTAAAGCTATTGTAATATACGAATTTAAAAAAACCGTAGAACACACAATTTTTAAATGAATATGAAATTTAATGAAAAGGTTTAAATAAAATATTTATATTTAATTTTCAAATAAACTCAATTAGCATTGCCAATGCATTAAATCTGTTATAATTTATTAAAAACAAAAACCTAAATATCAATTATCACTATGAAAACAATTATAACAATTTTAATTTTATCGTTTACAGGTGTCTGTAACGCACAGTTTAAAACTGTAGATGAGAAAATACATTTTGCTACTGGAGCTTTAATATCGGCAACTACATACACATTAGTTTATACAAAAACAAAAAACAAAAAAAAGGCATTCTGGTACAGTATTGGCACAACTACACTAACTGCCATCTTAAAAGAGGTTTATGATAGTACTAAAGACAACAATAGGTTTGATTCTAGAGAAGCCGTAGCAACAACTCTAGGTGGCTTTGCTGTTAGCATGACTTTAGAACTGTTTGTTGGTAAAAAGAAGAAGAGGAAAACTGCATATACAAAATCGCAATTAAACTCAAATCTTATTATAAAATAGTTTAGTTTTAATTTACCAACTTAGTAACAATATCTTTAGTATCCAATATTGCTGTTGTATGCTCAATACTCGGTCCTGCCACCCAAACCATTTTATAGGTAGCTTTGGTAGCTGCGTTTTTAGTTGCGTTCATTCCGATAGAAAACCGGATCATTTTTACCCATTTTTTGAGTTTATTGTTTTTGTTCAAAACAGTTTCAATCCAGGTTTGTTTGGTCCCAATTTTCTGTACATAAGGTGTATTAATTACAGTACAAGGTGTACCAGAAATACGTTCGGTCATTACAATATCATTGGCTCCATAATCTACACAAGCTTGTTTGTATTCTTGAGTTATATTTGCTTCGGTTGAAGCAATAAAAGGGCTTCCAACCGAAACACCTGCTGCACCATAACGCAACATATTATCAATATCTGCCTTACAACCAACGCCTCCTGCCGAAATTACCGGAATGTTACAATTAGCAATCAATAGCTTTATTAGATCTTCTGGTGACAGATCGCCACGATGTCCTCCTGCCAGATTATTTACAGCTATAATTGCGTCTGCTCCCAGCTGTTCTACTTTTTTAGCGAATTTTAAATCTACTACATCGCAAAATACTTTTATACCTTTTGCTTGTGCTTGTTTAATGGTTTCTTCAGGACTGCCTAAAGATGTGATAATAAAATCGCAACCTTCGTCGCATATCACTTCTAACTGTCCCTTATATTTAAGATTGGATTTGTTTACAATTAAATTGAAACCAAAAGAACCACCATCTACTTTAGCATTTTTTAGTTCTTTTATAGCAGCTCTTAATTCGTCTAATGTTCTATAGTTAAGTGCAGGAATACAACCAGCAATCCCGCTTTTCATAGCTTGAATAACCATTGCTGTATTAGACACTAAAAACATAGGTGCTTGAATAATTGGGTGTTTGATGTTTAAAAGTTGTGTGAGTTTGATAGAGTTCATTCAGAAAATATTTTGGTAAATATAACAAATATTATGCGTGCATAATATTGTTAAAAACACATGCTTAATATTCTTTAGAATGATATGTATTAAGTACCTCTTGTCTTTTTCCAGAAGCTAATAACGGTATCTCATTAACATACTTAATTGTTATTATAGCATTTTGACCAAAATAGGTTCTATATTCTTTTATAATAGCATCTTCATCAACCTTCTCATCCGTATTTAATTTAATAAGATAGGATTTTTCACCGTTTTGTACTAGTTGAAATTGTTTGTACTCTCCATATTTACAGAGTTTATACGACAGATGTGATGGCACTACATTTCCTGATGTATCATAAATAGCATCTAGTTTTCTGCCATTAACACGACTTAAGTATGGTACGTCATTATGGTCATTCTTTAATATACCTAAGTCTCCTGTGTCATATCTAATAAAAGGCATTGCATAATTGTGTAAATCTGTTACTACAATCCTACCAAGTTTCCCTTTTTCAACTAAAACATCTTTATTTAAATCAAACAACTCTATATAATAGCTTGCTTGATTCATCACAAAACCTTCATTATTAATAACATCCTCTTGTGCTAAAATGCCATTTTCATTATTAGAATATCTAGAAACACAAGAAACACCAAAATATTTTTTGGTGGCTTCTTTGGTGTATGGATTCACAGCTTCAGAAATCGCAATAATTGAAACTACATTACAGTTTAAAGGCTTTGAATCTATACTGTCTAAGTATTTACAAATTTTTTCTAATGCTGAAGCATACCCTATAATAGATATTTTGCTAGAATCATTTTTAATAGATTCTATCAATTTATCAATATCCTTATTTGTTAAATTAAATACACTTTGAGGATAAATATTCTTTAACCAAAATTTTGAAAACAGTTTATACTCTTGACTCTCACTCCAGATTTTTATATGAATTATTCTTTGACCTAATTCATAACCCGATCTTTTCGCAAAATACAAAGTATCAGCTGTGTTTCGCCGACGTTTATTTTTATCTGATCTAAACGAAAAAGGAGCTCCTGTTGATCCGCTTGTGGAGTTAGTAATGGTGTTACCGGTTTCAAAATTTGATGAACAAAACGCATCAAAATTATCCCTGATTAGATTTTTATTTATAATGGGAAAATCTAAAATTGAATTATATCCTTTATTTTTTTTATAAAACTCGGTAGTATTTACTGCGTGTTCCATGATTTGATTAAGATATTCTTCCTTTTTAGATATTGACAAAACCGAACTAGGGTTTTCCACAATATTTTTAATATCTATATAATGATTTTTTACAGGGTTCCCTTTTAAAACATCAATAGTCCAAAAAATATTTTGTCTAAAAAATTTCGATAACACATGGTTATAAATTCTAAAAAAGTTTACAAGTACCATTTTTATTTTGATTGAATTTGTCAAATTAAAAATCTTCATTTATTGATATACCGTTAAAAATAATACTTTTTTACACATTTATAATAAAAAAACGCAATCAAATACATGATTGCGTTTTATTAATTATTCACAAGTCTAAAAGGCTATTTTTTTTCTTCTTCTTCTTCTTCTTTCACTTCCTCAAAATCTACATCTTCTACATTGTCTGCTACGGTTGTTTCACCATTTTGACTTGCATCTGATTTTGTTTCGTCAGCTTGTTGTGCATCAGCTTGTGCTTTATACATCTCTTCAGAGGCTACTTTCCATGCTTCATTAATTTTTTCTAAAGCAGGTTCAATAACTTCTAGGTCTTTAGTTTCGTATGCTTTTTTCAATTCTTCTAAAGCTTCTTCAATTGGTTTTTTCTTATCGTCCGATAATTTATCACCAAATTCTTTTAGTTGCTTTTCTGTTTGAAAAATCATCGCATCAGCACTATTTAGTTTTTCAGCAGTTTCTTTTGCTTTAGTATCTGCTTCAGCATTAGCTTCAGCATCTTGTTTCATTTTTTCAATTTCAGCATCAGTTAAACCAGAAGATGCTTCAATACGAATCTCCTGTTTCTTATCCGTTGCTTTATCAGTTGCTGTAACATGGATAATTCCGTTAGCATCAATATCGAAAGTTACTTCAATTTGAGGCACACCTCTTTGTGCTGGTGGAATATCAGACAAATGGAAACGACCAATTGTATTATTATCTGCAGCCATAGGACGCTCTCCTTGTAACACATGAATTTCAACCGAAGGCTGATTGTCGGCAGCCGTTGAAAATACTTGCGATTTTTTAGTAGGAATCGTTGTATTGGCTTCAATTAATTTAGTCAATACATTTCCCATTGTTTCAATACCAAGTGATAATGGTGTAACATCTAAAAGCAATACATCTTTTACATCTCCACTTAAAACACCACCTTGTATTGCAGCTCCAACTGCTACTACCTCATCTGGATTTACACCTTTATTTGGCTTTTGACCAAAGAATTTTTCTACGGCTTTCTGTACTGCTGGAATACGTGTTGAACCACCAACTAAAATAATTTCATCAATGTCGCTTGTTTTTAATCCAGCAGATTTTAATGCGGTTCCACAAGGTTTAATGGTACGTTTTATTAAATCGTCGATTAATTGCTCGAATTTTGCTCTTGTTAATGTTCTCACCAAGTGTTTTGGTCCACTTGCTGTTGCAGTAATGTATGGCAAATTAATTTCTGTCTTTGAAGAAGAAGATAATTCGATTTTCGCTTTTTCTGAAGCTTCTTTTAAACGCTGTAAAGCCATAGGATCTTTACGTAAGTCCATGCTTTCTTCTTTTTTAAATTCTTCAGCTAACCAATTAATTATTCTTTCATCTATATCGTCTCCACCTAAATGTGTATCTCCATCAGTAGATAATACTTCAAAGACACCATCACCTAATTCTAAAATAGATACATCATGTGTTCCTCCACCAAAATCAAAAACTACTATTTTTTGATCTATACCTTTTTTATCCATTCCATAAGCTAAAGCTGCTGCAGTTGGTTCGTTAATAATTCTACGAACTTTTAAACCTGCTATTTCTCCTGCTTCTTTTGTAGCCTGACGTTGTGCATCATTAAAATAAGCAGGCACTGTAATCACTGCTTCAGTAACTTCTTGATCTAAAAATTCTTCAGCAGTTTTTTTCATTTTTTGAAGTACCATTGCCGATAATTCTTGTGGTGTATATAAACGACCATCTATATCTACTCTTGGTGTATCATTATCACCTTTTACTACTTTATATGGTACTCGACCTACTTCTAGTTTACATTCAGAAAACTTGTTTCCCATAAAACGCTTAATAGAATAAACCGTTTTTGTAGGATTAGTTACTGCTTGACGTTTTGCAGGGTCACCAACTTTAATTTCGCCTCCATCTACAAAAGCAATAACAGATGGCGTAGTACGTCTTCCTTCAGCATTTGTAATTACAACGGGTTCGTTACCTTCCATTACAGAGACGCAAGAGTTTGTTGTTCCTAAATCGATTCCTATAATTTTACTCATACTATTTTATCTTTAATTATATTATGTACTCTTTAGTTTTGTTGTGTTTATTACAATCTATCTAAGATTATTATAGCGTCTTTTTGCATTCCAAACGTAAGCCTTTTTTGCTTCGTTTAGTTTTTGTGTAAATTGATTGTTTTTTGTTCTCATTATTTCTAAAATTTATAATTGTACTATTTTTAATACATTACTCTTTAGTCAATCATTATGCCAATAAAAAAATGCTGACAGGATGTCATTTCACAACTTTAAACTTTATAGCAATTTGCATAATCATTAACATGAAAAGATTATTTTTACAATCTTTATAAGTTGATATATATAGAATGCATTTCTGTTTTCGATATGCTAAAGATTGGAATTGGTCCTTCGAGTTCTTATACACTAGTACCTTGGCGAACTGCTGAACTTGCATTAGATACAAATCCAGAACATGTAAAAGTACCATTAGATCAAGTTGTGGATACAATGTGGGAAACAGCAAAAGATATGAATACAAAATATAAAGAAACCTCAGAAGATGGTCTTACTGTTAGTGTGAGTTTGTCTGATTATTAGTCTTTATCATAACAATCATATTTTCTTCGGGTGTCAATGATATAAATAATTTTCCATTGTTCATTATCGTTAAATAGCTGAAATGAATTCACTCCACAGTGGCTAAATTTTCCGTCAAACCAAAACTCATAAGGTATCCAAGCATTTGCCATATTACCTTCTACTTTAATATTATAATCTAAAAGTTTCTCTTCAAATTTTTTGTCTTTAGGAATTGATAAAATAGATTTCAAAAAAGCATCAAATTTTGTATTTCTAATTTTTATTTCTCCCTCTCTATCTTTTCCTATGGACTGCATTATTATATCATTAGAAACTACTTGCATAATCATTAGGCTGTCTTGATTATGAAACCCTTCAAAAAAAGTATCAATTGCAGCCTTCACTTTAACCGTTTCATCAATTTGTGCACTAATATTTGTAGTCACAAATACCACTAAAAAAAGTATAATCTTAACCATAATTAAATAATTTGAAACTAAAATAATTCTTCAACATACAATTTAGCCTACTTTAAAGAAAAGTTTAACAGTCTTTACTTAATTTATTACTTTTACAAACTAATTATATACATTAAAAAATGTCAGCAGCTAAAAAAGAATACAAGAGAATTACTGTAAAAACATTAGTTGATATGAAGGCTAGTGGAGAAAAAATTTCGATGCTAACTGCATACGATTACACCATGGCAAAAATTGTAGATGGTGCAGGCATTGATGTTATTCTTGTTGGTGATTCTGCAAGTAATGTAATGGCAGGACACGAAACTACCTTACCGATTACTTTAGACCAAATGATTTATCATGCTTCTTCTGTAATACGAGCTGTAAATCGCGCTCTGGTTGTTGTAGATCTTCCTTTTGGAAGTTATCAAAGCGACCCTAAAGAAGCATTACGATCAGCTATTAGAATAATGAAAGAAAGTGGTGGTCATGCTGTAAAAATGGAAGGTGGAAAAGAAGTAAAAGAATCTATAAAACGAATATTAAATGCTGGAATTCCTGTTATGGGACATTTGGGCTTAACACCACAGTCCATATATAAATTTGGAACTTACACTGTTAGAGCAAAAGATGAAGAAGAAGCATTACAACTTATAGAAGACGCAAAAATGCTTGAAAAAAGTGGCTGCTTTGGAATTGTTCTCGAAAAAATTCCTGCTGAACTCGCTAAACAAGTTGCTGAGAGTGTAAGTATTCCTATAATTGGCATTGGTGCTGGAAATGGTGTTGATGGACAAGTGCTTGTTCTACATGATATGCTAGGAATGACACATGAATTTAACCCTAGGTTTTTACGTCGCTATATGAACCTTTATGAAGGCATGACGAAAGCAATTTCACAATATGTAACTGATGTGAAGGATGGCGATTTCCCAAGTGATGATGAGCAGTATTAGTGTTCAGTGTTCAGTGTTCAGAAATAAATTATTAGTGAATTAGTGGCAGAAAAAAATCGATCCAATAAACTCAATCTTCAGGTTCTCTTTGAAGACAATCACATTATAATAGTCAACAAACGTGCTGGAGACATTGTTCAAGGCGATAAAACTGGTGATACACCCTTAAGTGATATTGTTAAAAATTATATTAAAGATAAATACAAAAAATCTGGCAATGTTTATCTTGGAGTCGTACATCGTTTAGACAGACCAACTACTGGAATTGTTGTTTTTGCAAAAACTTCAAAAGCTTTAACAAGATTAAATAAATTATTCGCCGAAAAAAATATTGAAAAAACCTATTGGGCTGTTGTAAAAAATAAACCAAAAAAAGAAAGTGATACTTTAAAGCATTGGCTCAAAAAAAATCCGAAGAATAATAAATCAACTGCTTTCGATAAACAAACACAAGGCAGTAAATACGCAGTACTTCATTATTGGTTACTAAAAAAATTAACAAATTATTCTCTTCTCGAAATAGATCTTGAAACAGGACGACATCATCAAATACGCTCACAGCTTTCCAAAATAGGCTCGCCTATAAAAGGTGATTTAAAATATGGCTTTGACCGAAGCAATAAAGATGCAAGTATCCATTTACATTCTCGAAAATTGGCTTTTATACATCCTGTAAAAAAAGAAAACATTGAAATTACAGCTCCTTTACCTAAAGATGCTGTTTGGGAAGCGTGTTTATAATTTTCGTAGATTTACTCCATAACTTTCAAAGATGATTATAGAAATAATTCAATCTCAAAAAAACTATTTTATAACAGGAAAAACTAAATCTATCACTTTCAGAAAAAAATCGTTATTGCTATTGAAAGATGAAATTATTAAGCGTGAACATGATATTATTGATGCACTTTACAAAGACATAAAAAAACCTGTATTTGAATCGGTTTTAACAGAAACCGAAGTCGTAATCGCCGAGCTTAACTTAACCATTAAAAATCTAACTGCCTGGGCAAAACCGAAGCGTGTTTTTCCATCGATGTTGAACTTTCCATCAACAGATAAAATTTATTCTGAGCCTTACGGCAATGTGCTTATTATTGCACCTTGGAACTATCCATATCAATTAGCATTATCGCCATTAATTGGAGCTGTTGCTGCTGGAAATACAGTTGCTTTAAAACCCAGTGAACTTACATCGCATACTTCAAAATTACTCAACGAAATTATTACAGCTGTTTTTTGTCCTGAACATGTTTCAGTAATACAAGGCGATGCAACTATTGCCCAAGAACTTTTAGCGCAATATTGGGATTATATTTTTTTTACAGGAAGTGTTGCAGTTGGTAAAATTGTAGCAAAAGCTGCTGCCGAAAATTTAACACCTACAACATTAGAGCTTGGTGGAAAAAATCCTTGCATTATCGATGAATCAGCTCATATAAAATTAGCAGCAAAACGTATTATTTGGGGAAAATTTTTAAATGCAGGACAAACCTGTATTGCTCCAGATTATATACTCATTCATAATTCGGTAAAGCAACCGTTTATTGATGCTTTACAATCTGAAATAAAAATAGCTTTCACCAAAAATCCTGAACAATCTAAAGACCTCGCCAGAATAGTGAATGTACAGAATTTTAATCGTTTAGTAGCAATGCTACAAAATGAAACCATTGCTCTTGGCGGAAAAACAAATGCAAACGACTTGTACATTTCGCCAACAGTTATAGACGAACCAAGCCTAGATAGTGAGGTTATGAAAGGTGAAATTTTTGGTCCAATTCTTCCTATTCTAGGATATAACAATGAAGACGATATTAATGCTATTATCTCTAAATATAACAAACCTTTATCCTTATATGTATTTAGCACAAACAAAGCATTCACAAAAAAAATAATCTCTACATATTCTTTTGGTGGTGGCGCAATTAATGATACAATAATTCACTTTTCAAACCATAGATTGCCTTTTGGAGGTGTTGGAGATAGTGGCATTGGAGCATATCATGGTAAACATACTTTCGATACTTTCTCTCATAAAAAAGCGGTTGTAAAAAAAGGAAATTGGCTAGATCTGCCTTTGCGTTATGCACCTTATAAAGGCAAAACCAAATTAATAAAATTCTTTTTAAAATATTTTTAGTAATACTATTTTTTTATTTTAAAATGAATAATATTTCCAGTAAACTTTTGAGACAATATATTAATAGCAGACTCACTTAATTGTAATATTCTTGGATAACCACCTGTTGTTTGGCAATCACGCATTAAAACTATTAGCTTTCCTGAAGGTGTAAGCTGTATAGTTCCTGGTAAAACTAAAGATGTTATGATGGGTTTTAAAGTATTCTTCAACGTTTCTACAAGTTGATATGCCATTCTATTATTATCTTTTGAAATGGTAAATTCTTCTGATAATAACTGCTCTTGTTGCTTTTTGGTAAGTAATTCAAATTCTGGAGCTTTAAAAACTTGTATCTCTTTTGATGTAAAATTAGTGTTGTCAACCTTAAGTGATGCATTAGTTTTTTCTGTATTAGCTGTATTCTCCAAGATTGGTAATTCATCATTAACCGAAAGCACATTATGCGATGTAATATCTTTGTACATGCTTCTACTATTCATAACCATTTCAGTTTGAAAGCCTCCAGAAACAGCCATATAACATCTAAAACCATATTTAGGGCTTCCAAAAGATAAAACGTCATGCTCTTTTACACAAATTGCATGATTTACCTTGATAGGATTGTTGTTTAATTTGGGATAGAAATCTGCTCCAGCAATACAAATAATAGTATCGCAATTAAACTGAAGCGCTGGTCCTGTCATTGAAATTTCTAAAACAGCATCATTTTTGTTATTACCAAGTAGTGCATTTGCCAATCTTGCTGATATATTATCCATAGTTCCAGAAACAGGAACGCCAAATTTTTGAAATCCATTACGACCTAAATCCTGAATTGTAGAGTAAAAGCCAGCATTAATAACTTTAACCACGAATCACCTCGCTTTCCAACTGAAAAACTCCAGCATCAACTAAAGTTGTTATATCACTATGCCTTTTTTTTGTAATTGGATAAAATTGAATTTTATCGCCTGGATTAGCAAAACAAGGTTTGTCCATATCCCGATAGCTATCGGGACTATCGGGATTAGAAACATCAAAAAAATTAATAGGTGAGTTTCCAATTACATTCCAACCTCCAGGACTTTGCGAAGGATAAACTCCAGTTTGATTTCCTCCAATAGCAACTGCTCCTTTTTCAATTAGTAAACGAGGTGTTGCTTTTCTTGGAAAATATAAAGCACTCTTTAGTCCTCCTAAATATAAAAATCCAGGTAAAAAACCGATAAAAAAAACTGTGTAAATCGCATCAGAATGCAGTGCAATAATATCTTGTTTTGATATCCTTTTTTCCAATGAAATTTCTTCCAAATCTAAAGCAAATTTAGTATCATAACAAACTGGAATTCTCCAAAGCATTGATGGTATTAAATGCATGCTTATTTCAGAAGAATATACATCTTTTAAGGTTGATATTTTATCATAGATATTCTCTATTGTAGTATTATAACTAATTAATATCGAGCAATATGCTGACTTTATGTCAATTATTTCTTTAACTAATGATTTTTCTATCTTATCTTTAAATAAAATAACGTTTTCAAGCGTATTTGTATCAATTTTTGGAGGCCATTCTATCAAAATAGAACGCTCTCCATATTGTTCATATGTGAGTTGAAAATGATTCAAAATTACTACTTAATACTAATGTGATTTTTTTCTAATCTTTGGTTTAAATCTTCAATCAAATTTACAGCATTTGGATTATCGCCATGAACACAAAATGTATTGGCAATTATCTTTAGCTCTACTCCATTTATAGTTTTTACTTTTCGTTGTGTTATCATTCTATAAATATGATTAAAGAGCTCTTCCGAATCTAAAATTATTGCATTCTTCTTATTTCTTGAAACCAAAGTGAGGTCATCATTATAATTTCTATCAGCAAATGCTTCATACACAATAGGAATGTTTTCTTTTATAGCCATTTCAGCAACAACAGAATTATAAGGAACATAGAGTTTAATAGGAAGCGATATGCTTTTCATTGCTTCAATAATAACTGTTGCAGTAGATGTTTTAGTTGCAGCAAGGTTATATAGTGCTCCGTGAGGTTTTATATGATGTATCCTTGCGTTTTCATCTCTTAAAACTGACATCAAACCGTTAATCTGTTCTCTAATCGATTTAAATAATCCAGCCGAAGATATTTCAATAGCTTGCCGTCCAAAATTTTCTTTATCTGGAAACGAAGGGTGTGCTCCAATCTTAACATTGTATTGTTTAGCAAGCTTAACAACAGTTCTCATTGTTTGTATATCTCCAGCATGTCCACCACAAGCAATATTACAAGAGGAGATAAATGGCATTAATTGGGCTTCGTTATCAAGACCTTCGCCAACATCGACATTAATATCTATTGTTTGTAACATTATAACAGATTAAACACTTTTAAAATACTTTTTAGCCCTAAAAATATGGTTATTGAAAGAATAACAAATCCTAAAATATTCTGAATTATACTATTACGATGCTTCCCTAAAATTGAAGATTTATTCATAATCCAAAGTAAAAAGCCTGCAATTACAGGTAATAAGATTCCATTTGCAACTTGGGCAAACTTAATAATTTCTATTGGCTTTAAACCTAAAGACGAAAACAAAACTCCTAAAATCAAAATAAACATCCAAACGCTTCTAAATTTTTTTGAGCGCATATTGGTATCCCAACCTAAACAACCAGTAGCCACATAAGCTGCTGCCAATGGTGCTGTAATAGCACTCGTGATTCCTGCGGCAAATAGACCAATAGCGAGAAAGTACTTTGCAAAACTTCCAAACAGAGGTTCTAATCCTTTAGCCAAATCGGAAGCATTACTGACATCTTGTGTTTGAATTGCTGCCGCCGAAACAATAATACACATCGATACAATTCCGCCTAAAATTACAGCAACAATCGTATCCTTTCTTGCGTATTTTAAATCGCTTTGCTTATGCCATTTTTCTTTTACAAGTGCTGCGTGTAAAAACAGATTGTAAGGCACTACAGTTGTACCGATTAAGCCAATAATAGTTAGAATACTATCGTGAGGAAATTTTGGAACAAACATACCTTTAAAGATTTCTGAAAGATTTGGTCTGGTCATGATGGCTGTGATTAAAAAGGCAATACTCATTAAAATCACTAATGACACCAAGGCTCTTTCCAGTACTTTATAGTTACCTATATAAAGCAATACAAAAGCAACAACACCAATTATTACACTTAAAGAGTTGATAGATAATCCACCAATATTAAGGATAGGGTTTTCTACAATAGTTTCTAAACCCAAAACACCACCGCTAATATTTCCGGCTTCATACGCAGCATTTCCTATCACAATTGCAGAAAGAATCAATAAAATTGCAAAGCCTCTAAAAACTGGATTTTTAATTTCGGTTCTTATAATTTCTGCCAAACCTTTTTGAGAGATGATACCCAATCGTGCAGACATTTCTTGCAATACAATAGTTGCGACAATAGACAATACCATTGCCCACAACAAAGCATAGCCAAAATTTACACCAGCAATAGTACACAGTGTTACAGTTCCTGGACCAATAAAAGCAGCAGCTACTAAAGGTCCTGGACCTATATTTTTAAACCAGTTTTTTATCATCTGAATCTACATTAACCTCGACTGTAGTTAATAGTAAGGTGATTCTTAATATAAATACAAAATTATTGCCCCACGTAAGCATCCTTATCTAAAATAAAATCTTTTAATACTTTCTTTTCACCATAAATACTCTTATAAGTAATAACCATTAAAACTTCTTTTAAAAATTTCTTTAATGGATAGATATCATATTCATCTAAAAAAAACATATTAAGAATTTGCATTGAATCACCACTTCCAATAATTGTTTTATTACCCATTAATATGTGAGTAGATTCTTTTAATTTAACAGAATCAGAATATATAGGAAAATGCTTTTTGTATAAATCATTGGATTCACATTCAATATCTTTATAAATATATTTTATAGATTTAACATGTGCTGGTCCAAATCCAGTATTAGTTAGCTCAATAGAATATTCTTGCTCCTTAAAAGTTACCATTACGCTTAAATGTGGTTCAGTAGTTAACTTATCATGATTCTTTTGATACTTAAAAGTCTTACGATTATACTTAACACCTATAATGATACTAGCAATACTTAGAAATAGAGCGATAATAGATGTAAATAAACCACCAAATTCTTTAAAAAACTCCATAATAAATTATTTTCATTATAATAAACTTAATGATTTGTTTAAAATATTTATAAAATATAAAACAATATTTTGAATCTAGAATTAACTTCGACAGTAATTGTAGTGGTTTCTACACCAAACACAGCAAAACCAAAGACTTTTTTAAGCATGAATTATGAATTTGCTTAAATGTAAGAAAAGTATTTGAATAAAGAGTAGATAAACAATTATCCCAACCAACCTTCTCTGTCCAAACTTCTATATTGAATGGCTTCACTAATATGATTAC
>CAYRVY010000020.1:0-14472 GCA_964427695.1 uncultured Flavobacteriaceae bacterium | reverse complement strand
TTCTTTGGAAACGTAAACAGCAAAGTATTTGCTGTTCAAACAACAGAAGAATTATCTACTGAAACAATATCGAAACTAACCTGGTTATTTGGCAACCAATCCAAAATAGAACAAGCATCAATCGATGCTTTTTTTGTTGGTCCTCGTGCAGCAATGATAACACCTTGGAGCACAAATGCTGTTGAAATAACTCAAAATATGGCAATTTCTGGAATAATTAGAATTGAAGAATTTGAAGCTATTTCTAATGATTTTTTAGATTGGGATCCAATGATTTCTGAAAAATATATAGGTTTAAATCAAGATTCTTTTACAATAGATATTAAACCTGAACCTATTTTGGATATTGAAGATATTTCAGCTTACAATAAACACGAAGGCTTGGCATTAAATAAAGAAGAAGTTGAATATTTAGAAGCCGTTTCAAAAAAAATTGGAAGATCCTTAACAGATTCTGAAGTGTTTGGTTTTTCACAGGTAAACAGTGAGCATTGTCGCCATAAAATTTTTAATGGAACATTCATTATTGACGGAAAAGAAAAACCGACATCTCTTTTTAATCTTATAAAAGAAACCGCAAAACAAAATCACAACGATATTGTTTCAGCATATAAAGACAATGTTGCGTTTATAAAAGGTCCAAAAGTAGAACAGTTTGCTCCAAAGCGTGCTGACATTCCTGATTTTTATACGACTGAAGATTTCGAATCTGTTATTTCCATAAAAGCTGAAACTCACAATTTCCCTACAACTGTAGAGCCTTTTAATGGAGCAGCAACTGGCTCTGGTGGAGAAATTCGTGATAGGTTAGCAGGTGGAAAAGGCTCTTTACCATTGGCTGGAACAGCAGTTTATATGACATCGTATTCACGTTTGGAAGAAAACAGTCCTGATAGTAATCGGGATTGGGAAAACGCAAAAAAAGAAAGCGATTGGTTATACCAAACTCCAATAGATATTTTAATAAAAGCGAGTAATGGTGCTTCTGATTTCGGAAACAAGTTTGGGCAACCTCTAATTTGTGGTTCTATTTTAACTTTTGAACACGAAGAACAAGAGAATGTCACCTTGAGCGCTCCCGATAGTTATCGGGACGAAAGGTCTCCTCGCAAGTTAGGCTACGACAAAGTTATTATGCAAGCTGGAGGTATTGGCTATGCAAAAGCAAATCAAGCCCTAAAAGACACGCCTAAAACTGGAGATAAAATAATACTTCTTGGTGGCGACAATTACCGAATAGGAATGGGAGGAGCTGCTGTTTCAAGTGCAGATACAGGCGAGTTTTCATCAGGAATTGAGCTTAATGCTGTACAACGTTCTAACCCAGAAATGCAAAAACGTGCTGCAAATGCTATTAGAGGAATGGTTGAAAGTAAAGAAAATTTTATTGTTTCTATCCACGACCATGGAGCTGGTGGACATCTAAATTGTTTATCTGAATTGGTTGAAAATACAGGAGGGAAAATCGATTTAGACAAACTTCCAATTGGTGATCCAACCCTGTCTGATAAAGAAATTATCGGCAACGAATCACAAGAACGAATGGGATTGGTTATTGCAGAAAAACATATTGACACACTACAAAAAATTGCCGAACGTGAGCGTTCACCAATCTACACAGTTGGTGATGTTACAGGTAATAATCGATTTACTTTTGAATCTAAAACCAAAGGCAACAAGCCTATGGACTTGGCTTTGGAAGATATGTTTGGAAGCTCACCAAAAACCATTATGAATGATGTTACTATTAACAGAAAATACGCAGAAATCATATACAATTCAGATAAATTCTACGATTATTTAGATGAGGTTTTACAGTTAGAAGCAGTCGCTTGTAAAGATTGGCTAACCAATAAGGTAGATCGTTGTGTGGGTGGAAAAGTTGCTAAACAGCAATGTGTTGGAGCATTACAATTACCTCTCAATAATGTTGGTGTAATGGCTTTAGACTATAAAGGCAAAGAAGGTATTGCAACCTCAATTGGTCACTCTCCTATTTCAGGATTAATTAATCCAATTGCTGGAAGTAGAAATAGCATCACTGAAGCGTTAACAAATATTATTTGGGCTCCTTTAAAAAATGGTTTACAAAGTGTTTCATTATCTGCAAACTGGATGTGGCCTTGCAAAAACGAAGGCGAAGATGCAAGATTGTATGAAGCTGTACAAGCAGTTTCGGAATTTGCTATCGATTTAGGAATTAATGTTCCAACAGGAAAAGATTCGCTATCAATGAAGCAAAAATACAAGGATTTTGATGTCATTGCTCCTGGAACGGTTATCATCTCTGCTGCTGGAAATTGCAATGATATTTCAAAAGTTGTAGAACCTGTTTTACAAGCAAATTCTGGTAATATCTACTATATCAATCTATCGCAAGATACTTATAAATTAGGAGGAAGTTCGTTTGCACAAGTATTAAATAAAATAGGAAATGAAGCTCCTAATGTTAAAGATGCTGTATATGTTAAAACTGTTTTTAATGCCATTCAAAAATTAATAAAAGATGAACAAATTGTTGCAGGACACGATGTAGCTTCTGGTGGATTAATTACTACACTATTGGAAATGTGTTTTGCAGATAAAAATCTTGGAGCAGAATTAGACATTTCGGCTTTAGCTGAAAAAGATTCCACTAAAATCTTATTTGCTGAAAATTCAGGGATTGTATTTCAATCCAAAGATGCTTCAATAGAAACAGTTTTAAAAGATGCTAATATTGAGTTTTTCAACATAGGAAAAGTTACTAAAAGCAATGTGCTAAGTATCATAAATCATGCAGAAGTATTTACAATGACTGTTTCACGTTTAAGAGATATGTGGTATAAAACCTCTTTCCTATTAGACCAAAAACAAACAGCCAATGGTTTAGCAAAAACACGTTTTGATAATTATAAAAGTCAGCCTTTAGAATATGTTTTTCCGAAGCATTTCACAGGTAATTTAAAAGATATGTTGTCAGGTCGAGCGTGTCACATCGAGCGCAGTCGAGATGCGAGACCTTTTGACAACCTTTCGACGAAACCTGTGTTGAGCGCAGTCGAAATACTCAAGGAGACAAAAGGCAAACCTAAAGCTGCCATTATTAGAGAAAAAGGAAGCAATAGCGAACGTGAAATGGCAAATGCCATGTATCTCGCAGGCTTTGATGTGAAAGATGTGCACATGACCGATTTAATTTCTGGTCGTGAAACTTTGGAAGATATTCATTTTATTGGTGCTGTTGGAGGCTTTTCAAATTCCGATGTTTTAGGTTCTGCAAAAGGTTGGGCAGGCGCATTTTTGTATAACGAAAAGGCGAATACAGCTTTAAAAAACTTCTTTAAACGAGAAAACACTTTATCTGTTGGGATTTGCAACGGTTGCCAATTATGGATGGAACTAGACCTCATCAACCCAGAGCATGAGGTTCATGGAAAACTGACGTATAACGATTCTGGAAAACACGAAAGTGCATTTACATCTGTAACCATTCAAGAGAATAACTCCGTGATGCTTTCAAGTTTGGCTGGAAGCACTTTAGGAGTTTGGATTAGTCATGGTGAAGGAAAATTTGCTTTACCATATTCCGAAGAGAACTATAATATTGTTGCCAAATATGCTTATGCTGAATATCCTCACAATCCAAATGGATCAGATTTTACTACAGCAATGCTTTGTGATAAAACAGGAAGACATTTAGTAACTATGCCACATATTGAACGTTCTACTTTTCAATGGAATTGGGCTAACTACCCAAAAGGCAGAAAAGATGAGGTTTCTCCTTGGTTGGAGGCTTTTGTGAATGCAAGACTTTGGATTGAAAACAAAAATAATTCGCTATTATAAGCTTTACATTCTAAATCTATGCAAAAAATGAGATTATATTAATATTTTAAAAAATTAAAAGAGATTCTAAATCAAATCCTAATGTAATGGTTTGGTCTAATAATTCATTTTTTGAAGAAAAACTAACGCTTTTATTATTTGGTAATTGCGTCTTATTCAAATAAAATTCGCCTTGAAAAATGCTTTTATGAACTTTTAAAGTTAGTTGATATTCAGATTTACAGTTAATTTTAAATTGATTTGTTCTGATACCGTATTTTTCTTTTTCATGTTTTACTAAAAAGTTAAAATAGCTTAAATCTTCTTTAGTTAGATAAACTATTGCACCAAACAGAGAAGCAACATAAACGTTTTTAGGTTTTTTATACAACTCTATTGTTTCTCCTTGTTGAATGATTTTACCAGCTTGTAAAATTATTATCTCATCTGAAATTGCTGTAGCATCTTGCGTGTCATGTGTTACAAAAATTGCAGTAATGCCAATTTTTTTTATTATTTCAAAAATTTCTTCACGCAATTGTAACCTCAACATAATATCTAAATTACTAAAAGGTTCGTCAAATAATAAAATTTTTGGTTTTGGCGCCAATGCTCTAGCTATAGCAACACGCTGTTGTTGACCACCAGAAAGTTGATGAGGGTATCTTGTTTCGTAACCAGATAAATTTACCAATTTTAAAACCTCTTTTACACGTTTCTCTTTATTATTGAATTTAGAAATACTATATATAATATTTTGAAAAACAGTTAGATGTGGAAACAAAGCATAATCTTGAAACACCAATCCTACATTTCGTTTTTCGGGATTAATAAATATTTGATTTGAAGCAACCATTGTATTATGAATTGTTATTGTTCCACAATCAGGTGTTTCTAAACCTGCAACTAAACGTATTAATGTAGTTTTTCCGCAACCACTCTCACCAACAATAGCGACTATTTTACCTTTTTCAATTGCTATATTAATATCATTTAGAACAAAGCCGTCCTTTTTATTAAAGTATTTTGATAGTTTTTCTATTCTTAAAATACAATTCATTTTTATTTTTATTTTTGATTTAGGAGCAATCTATTTAATAAAATAATAGGAATAATTCCTGTTACAATAATGCTTAAAGATGGTATTGCAGTTTCCATAATAAGCTCATCACTAGCATACTCATAAGCTTTTACTGCTAATGTGTTAATGTTATACGGTTTTAAAATTAAGGTTAAAGGCAATTCTTTCATAATATCAACAAAAACCAAAATAAAAGCACTTATTAAACCTGCTCTTAATAAAGGAAATTCTATTTTAAAAAAAGTTTCTAGGTTATTTTTACCTAATAATTTAGAAGACTCTGATAAAGCATTCCCTATTTTTAATTTGTTAGCTTCAATCGGGTTATAGGCTACAGCCAAGAATCGAATAATAAAAGCATACAGCAAAATTAAAATACCGCCGTTAATAATAAGCCCAATATCTAAATCCCAAAGTTGTTTTATTGTTTTTATAAACCATTTATCTAATGTTAAGGTTGGTATCAAAATACCAACTGCAATTACTGCTCCTGGTATGGCATAACCTAAAATAGCTATTTTAGAGCTATTTTTTAAAGTATATAATCTATTCCATTTGGGGAAATATAATATCATTAATGCGACTATTACAGTTAAAAAAGAAGATAGAAGAGAAAGTCCTAAACTTTGCAATGCAATATTAAAAAATATGGTATTTAAAACTTCTTTATAGGTTAAAGTAGCCCAATATATTAATTGAAGAAAGGGAATAATAAAACCAAAAACAATAGGGATGCTTACTATTATAAATAATAGTAATTGTTTTCTTTTTGAAACTTTTTTCTTTTGTAGTTTATTATTACTTTTTGAATTGTTACTATAAATTTTTGCGCCTCGCTGAACACGTTCTAAATAAATTAGTAAAAACACTACTGCTAACAGTATTGCGGAAAGATATACTGCTGTTGCGGGCTCTTCAAGAGAAAACCATGATCTAAATATTCCTGTCGTAAATGTATTTACACCAAAATATTTTGCAGCTCCAAAATCATTTAGCACTTCCATTAAAACTAAAATTAAACCACCAACAATAGCAGGTCTTGCTAGTGGCAAAACAATTTTAAAAAAAGTTTTTCTTTCGTTTACACCAAGCATTTTTGAAGCTTCAATAAGTCTGCCAGATTGGTATAAAAAAACTGTTTTTGCACTAACATATACATAAGGGAATAAAGATAAACTCAATACCAATATAAGCCCAAAAATATTCATTATATCTATTTTAACAGAAGATATATTTACAATTCTTAAAAGCAATTCTAAAGAGCCTCCATAATCAAAAAATCCAGCATACGTATAGGCAGTAATATAAGACGGAATAGTTAAAGGTAAAATAAGTACCCATTCGATGGTTTTTCTAAATGGCATATGGTATCTAGTAACTATCCAAGCAGAAGGTATTCCAAATCCTAAAGTTAATATACTACAACCTAAAATTAGCCAAAGCGAATTGATGGTGTAATCTAATAATAAATAATCTACAAGATGTTGCCAAGATTCTCCTGGTCCTGAAAATAATTTTATACCTATTGTAAATATAGGTATTCCAACAAACACAATAATGACCAATGTGCAGATTGACCATTTGTTAAAATCTCGTTTTATATATGCAAGTTTAATTGGTTTCAAAATTTATTTCCACCCCACTTCATCAAAAATTATAACTGCTTTTTTATTGAATTGCCCTAGTTTAGAAAGTGCTAATGTATCTTCTTTAAAATCTCCCCAAGATTGCAATAATTCTGATGGTTTTACAGCACTATTAACTGGGTATTCATAATTTGCTTTTGCAAAAACCTCTTGAGATTCTTTACTTACTAAAAACTCAATAAATTTAATAGCATTTTCTTTATTTGGAGCATATTTGGCAACACCTGCTCCACTAATATTAATGTGTGTTCCTCTATCGTCTTGATTTGGAAAAAATATACCAACTCCATTGCCCGCTTTTACTTCTTCTGGGTTTTTAGAGTTTAATAATTTTCCGATATAGTAAGTGTTAACTAAAGCAATATCTCCTTCACCAGCAACTACAGCTTTTACTTGATCTCTATCATTTCCTTTTGGTGAACGTGCCATATTGGTAACTATACTTTCTGCCCATTGTTTTGCTGCTTCTTCTCCATGATTCGCAATTATTGAAGCTAATAAAGATTGATTATAAATATTTCCAGAAGATCTAATTAATATCTTTTTATTCCAAACAGGATTGACTAAATCTTCGTAGGTCGTTAGTTGCTCAGGATTCATTCTGTTTTTTGCATAAACAATAACACGAGCACGTTTTGTTAAAGCAAACCACTGGTTGTCTTCATCTTTTAAATGAGCTGGTATAATAATATTTAGTTTTTCAGAATTAATAGTTTGTAATAGACCTTTGTTTTTTGCTCTCACTAACCTACCAGCATCTACAGTAATTAAAACATCTGCTGGAGATTGTTCTCCTTCTAATGTCATTTTTTGTATAAGTTCATCGGCTTTTGCATTAACTACGTTTACCTTAATACCAGTTTGTCTTTCAAACTTTGCAAATAACTCTTGATCGGTTGGGTAATGCCTGTGAGTATAAATAGTTACAACTTGCTCTTTTACTTTTCCTTCATTCTTTTTATCTTCTTTACAAGATATTATTATGGCAGATATTACTAATAATATGTATATTCTTTTCATTTTATTGCTTTAATTTTAAAGTTTAATTTGTAATGTTGCGTAATAATTTCTGTTTATCGATGGTATAATTCCTGGTCCTGGATAACCAGTTGCACGTCTTGTAAAATAATAAGTGTCTAAAAGGTTATTAATTCCTGTTTCTAGTTTGAATTTTTTATATGTATAGGATAACGAAAAATCCAAAACATTATAAGAAGGAATTTCTCCAATTACACCACTTAAATTACTTTCTATGGCATTTGAAGCATCTGTAAATTGTTGTGAAAGATACGTATATTGAATATTTGATAGTATATTTTTGTAACCAAACCTAATGCCTGTTTTAAAATTTAGATTAGGCACAAATTCTACTTTATTGCCCTCAATACCACTCACTTGAGATTTGGTGTATTTAGAGTCTATAACAGACGTATTTATAAAATAATTAAAACTAAAATTGTTGTCCTTTATTAATAGTTTATTCAGATTAAAGTCAATTAGTGATTCAATACCATACATTACAGCATTACCAACGTTACCACGTTCGGTTTTTACACTTCCATCTAGAAAAACACGTTGAATAAATCCAATTCTATCATTGTAGAAAAGTCCAAAAACACCAATATCATAAGATATTGTGTTTTTATAATTTCCTCGTAAACCTAAATCTGCTGTAAACCCTTTTTCGTCAGTAATATTTGGATTGATAATAAATGCTGGATTTACGATACTAATATCCGAAAAGGTTACTGATCTGTAATTTTTAGATATATTTCCATAAATTTCTAATGCTTTGGCTGATTTGTAGCTTGCTCCTAAGCCTAAAAGCACGAAGGATCGTTCTCGTACTTCATTATCAAAAAAGGTTTCATTAAGAATTGGATTTCCTGCTCCATCTAAATTTATATTTTTATAAAATCCATCACTTTCGGTTTTAATATACTCAAAACGAAAACCTGGTGTTATTGACAGTTTATCATTTAGATAGATTATATTTTCGCCAAAAACCGAAATATTCAAGTTAGGAAATGTATAATTTGATTGACTTGTATAGTTTGGAAAATCAGCCAACTGAAAATCAAAATTAGCATCTGTACCATTAGATCCTGGTCCTTGATGGCTTGTATTATTAGCTTTATAAAATTTTGTGCCAATTAAAAAAGTAGCATTTTTATTAAGCAATTTATACTTACTTAGTAATCGTGCTTCAAATCCAAAGTTTTTAAAATCACCTTTTATTAAATCTCTTTCGTTGTCTGTATCTATTTGGTCAACACGATTGGTTCTAAACCCTAAAGCATATCGTGAAGCATTTAAGCCAAAGAAATTAAATGTGAAATTTGTTTTACCCGAAAACTTATGTGCTAATTTTAAATTATATAAAAACCAGTTTACTCTAAACCAGTTTCTTGCTCTATTACTTTGAAACGGATTATCGTTAAACATTGCATCATTTAATCCGCCTGCTTGTTGTGCTAAATAGTTTAAATAGGTAATCTCTGCTGTTAGTTTTGTTTTTCTGTTAAATTGATATCCAATATATGCAAATACATTTTTAGATTCAAACTCAGAATTTTGTCTAAAACCGTCTCCTTTTTTATAATTAAAATAAGTGTAATAACTCAATTTTTTATACGTCCCGCTTGCGCTTGTAAAATTGGTGTATAAACCATTAGTTCCAATTGTATTTCGAGTTATTATTTGAAGGTGTTTATTAGGGTTTGGCTGTTTCAATACAAAATTAACTAAACCTCCAAATTGGGTTCCGTATTGCAATGATGCGGCTCCTCTTATAATTTGTATTTCTTGTAAGGCTTCTGCTGGTGGAGTATAATAACTTTCTGGATATCCTAATACATCTGCACTTATATCATAATCATTTTGTCTAGTATTAAAATTGGCTGTTCTATTTGGATCTAAACCTCTTCCACCAATATTGAGTTGCAAGCCAGCATCATCATTTTGGTAAATATTTAATCCTACTACTTGACTGTAAATTTGACGTGCATTGTTAGAAGCTAAGTTAGCCATAGATTGATCTACTAAAACAACTTCTGTCTTTTTTCCTGCATATATTGCAGTATGTTCTACATCTTTAAAACGCTTTAAAGCAAACACCTTTGCTATTCTTACTTTTATTTCAACTTCAGATAATTGTTGATGTAAAGAATACAAATTAATGTTGAGAACTAAATCTTGATTTAGTATAATTTTCTTTTCAGAAACTTTAAAATTATGCATAAAAAACACAATTGTTATTTCCTCTTTTTCAGTAGTAAAACTATAAAAACCCTCATTACTTGTAGTAGCAACTAGTCCTGATCCTTTATCATATACCTCAACATTTTCTAATGGTTTATTAGTTTCAAAAGCGGTAATAATACCAGACACTTTGTTTTGCGCTGTTAAGGAAATACTTAAAAAACAAAATGTAAATAATAATTTATAGTCCTTTAATTTCATCGTTAAATGGTAAAATCCAGTTTTTTGGTTTAAATGATTCTTTTTCTTTATACAAGTCTATTTCAGGGTTAATATATGGCTGACTTAATCTGCCATTTAAAGCCACATAACTATCAACAAAAACTTGTATATTCTTATGTCCTTGACTCTTAAAATGGTCACCAAGAAAATGAGCATATTCTAAAATAAAATCGGGTTGAAAGCTCATTTGTTTTTCTTGAAATGGAGTTAAAAAATCTGCATTATTAACATAAAAATAGTTTCCTGTTTTTGCATCTACTATTTTAAAACTCGTATTACCCATTTTTTCCATAAGCATTACTCGCCATGAGAAACGATAGCCTTCTTCTGTCCAAAACAACTCGTTTGGATATAATGCATATCGAAATGGAAATACTAACTGTATTATAAAAAATACAGAAATAGTTGTAATAATTATTGGTTTGGCTTTAAATGAATATTGATTAATACTGTGTAAACTTCGCGTTTTTATTTTAAAAACAGAGTTTATAATCCTTTTTAGAAATGAAATTATTTTGTTATGAAAATTGGCATCGAAAAAAATTAATGTGCTAAAAATCATAACAAAAGGAAACATACCTATTGGAAATAAAATACGTGTAAAAACATGGAAGAATACTACTAAAGTAAAAGCAAACCATCTGGTTTTTTTGTACAATAATAAAAACGGAATAGTTAAGTCGTAAATCATTCCAGACCAACTCATTGTATAATGAAACCATTCTTGTTGCATTAATGTTTCACCAATTAATGGTAAATCGTATTTTGAAGGCAACCATATTTTTAATGGCATGGCTTTAAATAACCAATCGGAATTTATTTTAGCCAATCCTGCATAAAAATAAACAATACCAAGTAATAATTTAACGCTGTCTATAGTCCATTTTGGGATGTTTTTATATGTTTTTTTATTGAGATAAGCATCTATAGAAAAAGCACTATTTGCTGGAAGAAAAATTAATAATAAACTCATTATACTTATAAAATAATAATGGTTTAAGTAAGGTGTTTTATCCATTAATTCTATATAAGTAAAACTTAAAAAGAAGGTAATAATGGCTACTCTATATTTAAAGCCCAATGCCACAAAAAATGCGGATAAACCACAAATTAAAAACAGTAGATATGTGTAATCTCCTAAAGGTTTTACCCATTCAAAGCCATAGTATGAAAAATGAAATTTTGGTTGTATATATAGCGTTTCAATCCAACCTTTAGACCAAAATCTAATAATGCCATAACACATCATTAACCCAAAACATATTCGATATACCACTAATGGTGCGGAATCTGTGTTTTTATTAAAGTATGATTTTAAACTGTAAGTCATTATATACAAAAAGAGACTACTTAAAAAAAAGATAGCCTCCTTAATATTTTTAAATACTATGGTTAATCTCCATCTGCATCTACAAAGTCTACACTAATATTAAAAGCTTGTAACATATCTACTTTTAATAATACTACTGCTGCTTGTAATGCATCATAGCTTTCTGTCATTTTTGTATTGTCTGTATTAATTTGATCATAAAAGCTGTCATCTAATAGTTCTATTTTTTGACGAGCTGTATTAAATTGATTGTTAATTAGAGTTGATAAATCAGATCTATTCAAATATTCTAAATATGTTTTATAACTACTTCCTGTTCCTGTACTATTATAATAATTGCCGTTAAATAAATCTTGAACAGCTTTTAAAGCATCTAAAGATAATTGTTTTGATACGTTTTTTTTATAAAATGCTTCTACTTTTTCAGGTAATGGTGTTGCTGAAAAGTTACCTGCTGGTATTCCAATTTTATTTGCACGCAATCCTTTTTCATAATAAAAAATATAATCATTTACCATTTTATTTACAGCACTTGTAGCAGTATTAGAGGTGCTATTTACAAAAAAATTTCTATAAGAATTTGTCCAATTGTTTAAAACATTTTGCGTTAAAGAACTCATTTGATTGATTAAATCTGATAAATAATTTCTATATTTTAAAGCATCTGGATTGGTAGTATATTTTTCAATAATATCAAAATCGGTATTTGCTACACCAAATAATAGATAATCTAAAGCAGGAAAACCAACTGCATCGTTGTTATTTGGATGGGAGAGATCAGCATTACCCGAAACAATGTTATTTTCTATATCTACATTATTTGCTGGATAAGTATTCATTTGAAAAAAGAATAGAATCTCTTCTGCCTTACCAATATTAAACATTTCTACATTTTGCCAAACTTTATATGCATTGAGCCAAGAGTCTCTTAAGTTATCTAAATTAGATTGGTTTGGCGTTTCATTGAAACTATTTTTGGCAATTACTAAATCATCTAATTTAGTGTTTAAGTCTTGAAATGCAGGTACAATAATATTATCTGCCAGGTTTATTAGCATTGCATTTCTGTCAAAATTATCTGTGGAGTCAACAGAGCCATTGTCAGACTCACTACATGAAAACACAACTAATACTACAGTTATAATTAAAAAAATCTTTTTTTTCATAATGCTTATTTTAATGAGTTCTTAAAAAAGTGAAAGTAATTGCTAAACTACATAACAACTACTTTCACAGAATTATTCAAATAAATTATTTTTATTAATTAGCTGCTTGAGCAGATGTAAACCCAAATCTTGTTGCAATCTCATCAGAAATTTCATCTAATGTAGCTGATGTAACATCCCAAAATCCATTTCCAACCATTAATTCAGCTATATAAGCATCTACTTCCAATTTTGTGAAATAAGGTCCTGATGTTCCTGGTTTTCGTGTAAATTGCAAACTATAAATAAACCCGAAGCCTTCAGATAAATCATGAAATGCACTTGCGTAATCTGAACCTAACGTATTCTTACCGTTTTGTAAATAAAACACAGCTCTTACTGCAATAATTAACGATACTTTTTCTCTAATAATTTCAGCTTGCGCATCACGTACTGTATAGTCTTTTGCTACAATAGCAGCTCTTCCCAATTTAAATGCATTAAAAATATCTTCTTTAATTCCTGAAAAATCAGTATCATTATCTACTCTTAATAGGTATTTATTTAAAAAGCCATCTACACCTAAAACTGGAACTGCTGGATTATTTTCTTTCCCATAAAGATACCCAAAAGCTTCGTCCCATTTATGCTCCATTGTAGTGTAATTTTTACCATCAGCTAATACATCATTGTCGTTGTTAGCAATATTATCTCCTGCATCAAGAACGCTTGTACTTAAATAGTTATTAAGCATTTGATCTGTCATTAATGCACCTATTAATGATTTGGTAAAAGCTTGATCAAATTCTAAACCTTTAGCACTAACATATCGTATAGGACCGCCTCCTGCTTCTTGCAATTGACCTGCAACTCCTACTTGAGCTGTTGTAGCCCAATTAGGAAAAACTTCATTAACCTGTGAAGCTATCCAAGTATTAAATTCACTTTTAATTGCGTTAGCATCTGTAGTATTTGCAGAAAAATAATCTGCTGAAGCTGCTGTTTTACTTCTTATACTTTTACTTGATGCATTTAAGTTAGCATCATCAAAATTTGATTGACCAGCTTGGTGATCAAACATTGCATCTAATTCTGCTTCTGTTTTTGCTGTATTCTTCAATGCAGAAGACAACTCGTCTGCCATATTAATTCTAGTAGTTTGACCTCCAAAACTTACAGTAGAATTTCCATCTCTATTAAAAACGTATGTGTCTGGAACTGTAACCTGAATTGGTGCTGTGGTATCATCATCACTGCTACAAGAAGTGAATGTAATGACCGATAATGTAAATAATACCAATACTATGTTTTTCATTTTTTTATTTATTTAATTAGCTGACAAATTTAATAAAAAATTAATTTTATTTAGACTAAATAAAAATAATAATTTTCTTTTTATGAATTTATAATTTTATTAACACATATTTTGATAAAAAACAATAATTAATTAATAAATGATAAAATAATCTCATTAATTTAGAAAAGTAAAGCTTCAGCTTATTTAATATTAGCCTTTGTGAATGTAATAAAGAAGGTTGAGAAAAAATAGTTTTATATATTCATTATTATGATTTACAATCATCATTTTTTTAATTTGTAAAATACTAGTAATTTTTATATTTTGCATTTCTAACTTTCAATTAAACTAATGACTGAAATTACTAGACTATTCGACTTCCCATATTATCAACTTGAAAAATACAATTTAGACAAAGCCTTAACAACTAAATACAATGGAACCTGGAAATCTACTTCAACCAGAGAATATATTAATAAAGCCAATGCAATAAGCAGAGCTTTATTGAAACTTGGTGTTAAAAAAAATGATAAAATTGCTGTAATTTCTACTAATAATAGAACCGAGTGGAATATTATGGATATTGGCGTTCTACAAGTTGGTGCTCAAAATATTCCTATTTATCCAACAATTAGTGCAGACGAATATGAATATGTTTTAAACCATAGCGAATCTGTTTATTG
>CAYRVY010000019.1:12833-14885 GCA_964427695.1 uncultured Flavobacteriaceae bacterium | reverse complement strand
ATAAGGATGTTATTAAAATGGAGCTCGACGAAGTTGTGAGGCAAGAACAAAATTCTGGAATATTAATTAATGCAACATCTATTAGAGAGTCTATTGAACATTCTTTTTTTGATAGCTTTAAATTTAATTTAAATGGATTTAAGGATATTGTACGCTTGGTAGATGGTTATGAGATTATGGATGCTATTAACGATTCGTACAGTAGTTTAGGAAACGAAGAAACTGCAATTATTGTACGCTCTAATAAGCGTGCAAATTTGTATAATGACCAAATACGATCAAAAATCTTGTTTAATGAACATGAACTTACAGCTGGAGATTATTTAATGGTTGTTAAGAATAATTATTTTTGGATTAAACCTACAACCGAAGCTGGATTTATTGCAAATGGTGATGTTATTGAAGTATTAGAAATATTTAGTATCAAAGAGTTGTATGACTTTCGCTTTGCCGAAGTAAAAGTGAGAATGGTCGATTATCCAAAAATGCGCCCTTTCGAAACTGTATTAATGTTAGATACTATAAGTGTTGAAGCACCTTCATTGCCATATGAAGACTCTAATAGACTGTATCAAGAAGTCTTAAAGGATTACGACAATGAAACTTCAAAATACAGAAAGTTTCTAAAAGTAAAAAACAACACCTTCTTCAACGCCTTACAAGTTAAATTTTCTTATGCAATGACCTGTCATAAATCTCAAGGAGGACAATGGAATACTGTTTTTGTAGAACAACCATATTTGCCAAACGGTATCGATAAAGAATATTTGCGTTGGTTATATACAGCAGTAACTAGAGCAAAAGAAAAATTGTATCTTATAGGGTTTAAAGATGATTTTTTTGAAGATAATTAGCTCGTCTATAAACAGAAAAAGTTTAAATCAACTTGATTATAATTCTCTTAAAAAATAGTATTTTTGATATTGAAAAGTAAAGACTAAATGAAAATAATCTCAATGATTCCTGCACGCTATAGTGCGTCTCGATTTCCTGGAAAACTCATGCAAGACCTTGAAGGTAAAACAGTAATTCGCAGAACCTATGAAGCTACAGTTGCAACAAATTTGTTCGATGATGTTTATGTAGTTACAGACAGCGATATTATTTATAATGAAATTACAAATCATGGGGGAAAAGCCATAATGAGTAAAAAAGAACATGAATCTGGTAGCGATCGCATTGCAGAAGCTGTTCAGGAATTAAATGTAGATATTGTTGTTAATGTTCAAGGCGACGAGCCTTTTACAGAAAGAGAAAGTCTGGAAAAGCTATTAAATGTTTTTAAAAATGACGAATCAAAAAAAATTGACCTAGCTTCTTTAATGGTAGAGATTAATGATTGGGATGAAATTAATAACCCTAATACAGTTAAGGTTATTGTAGATCAAAATAGTTTTGCGTTGTATTTTTCTCGCAGTCCAATTCCGTATCCAAGAGATAAAAAAGCAGTAACAAAATACTATAAGCACAAAGGTATTTATGCCTTTAGAAAACAAGCATTGATAGATTTTTATAATTTACCAATGCAATCCATTGAAGCTTCAGAAAAAATTGAATGCATTCGATATTTAGAATATGGTAAAAAAATAAAAATGGTAGAAACCAATATTGAAGGTGTAGAAATTGATACACCTGAAGATTTGGAAAAAGCAAAGAAATTATGGAAATGACGTAGTCATTAACTATGAATCCCGATAGCTATCGGGAGGGAATATTAATTTTAAATTTATAAAAATTGATTAAAAAATATAAAAATATAAAAACTATTGGCTTCGATGCAGACGATACGCTTTGGGTTAACGAAACCTATTATAGAGAAGCCGAAGAAGAGTTTGTTAAAATTTTAAGTATATATGAAACTCCAAACAAAATAAATCAAGAACTCTTTAAAAAAGAAATGGAACACCTTTCTTTGTATGGTTATGGTATAAAGAGTTTTGTGTTGTCTATGGTAGAATCGGCAATTGAAATATCAAATAATTCTATCTCAATAAAATCTATACAAGACATTATTGATATTGGAAAAGCTATGATTAATAAACCTGTCGAATT
>CAYRVY010000019.1:0-12803 GCA_964427695.1 uncultured Flavobacteriaceae bacterium | reverse complement strand
AAAAACTTTATCTTCAAAATATCGATTAATTTTAGCAACTAAAGGCGATTTGTTAGACCAAGAGCGTAAGCTAAAAAAATCTGGCTTAACTAAATATTTTCATCATATTGAAGTGTTAAGCGATAAAAAGGAAACTAACTATGCTCAATTATTAAAGCATTTAGATATTAATCCGTCCGAATTCTTGATGATTGGAAATTCACTGAAATCTGATGTGTTGCCATTAGTAAATATTAAAGCAAATGCCATTCATGTCCCATTTCATACAACTTGGATACATGAACAAGTAAAAGAAGAAGAGACAAATGGAAAAATATACAAAACTGTAAATGGCTTAAGGGACATTTTAAAACTATTGAAATAATTGAAAATAATAGATTTAAATACTTGGAGTAGAAAACAACATTTTAATCACTTTAGTGGTTTAGTAGATTCGTCTTTTGCTGTAACTATGCCTTTTGATGTTACGAAGGCTTACGAGTTTTCCAAACATAGTAAAGTTAGTTTTTTTGCAAAATATTTACATGACTGTATGAAAGCCATCAATGCCATCGATAATTTAAAATACAGAATCATAGATAATAAAATTGTAGAATACGATATTATACATGCTTCACCAACACTAGCGAGAAAAGATAACTCTTTCGGGTTTTCATTTATTGAGTTTGATAAAAGTCTTAATGTGTTTATCGAAAATTTTGAAGCCGAAAAAGAACGTATTCAAAACTCAACAGATTTGTTTCCTCCAAACAATGGGATAGATTGTGTTTATTGCTCTGCAATGCCTTGGTTAAATTTTATTGCACACAAAGAACCGTTTTCTGGAGAAAATAATTCTGTGCCAAAAGTCGCTTTTAGCAAAGCCGAAAAAGTAAATAATAAATTAATAATGAATGTTGCTATTAATGTTAATCATGCATTGGTAGATGGATATCATATAGGAATGTTCTCACATAAATTTCAAAATTTTTTAAATGCATAATACTAAAAATAATACTACTTTTATTTTTTAAAATGAATAAATCAAATGAATTATAAGAATTTTCCAATGGTGCCAAGGGTAATTTTTGGCAGAGGTTGTATAAACCAATTAAATGAGATTCTTTCCCCAAAACGATTGAATACAAAAGCCCCTTTTATCTTTATTGTGGACGATGTTTTTAAAGGTAAGCCTTCACTTATCTCTAAAATTCCATTATCTTATGAAGATAAAATTATTTATGTTTCCACAAAAGAAGAACCTAAAACATCTCAGGTTGATGAACTGGTTGAACATATTATTTTAACCACTATAGAAAGACCTTCGGGAATTATTGGTATAGGAGGCGGAAGCATTTTAGATTTAGCTAAAGCGGTTTCTATAATGCTGACAAACAAGGGAAATGCAAACGATTATCAAGGTTGGGATTTGGTAAAAAACCCAGCTATTTATCATGTAGGAGTTCCAACAATTTCAGGTACAGGTGCCGAAGTTTCAAGAACAACTGTACTAAAAGGACCCAAACTAAAATTAGGAATTAATAGCGATTTCACACCTTTTGACCAAGTAATTTTAGACCCAGAATTAACAAAAAATGTTCCTAAAACGCAATGGTTTTATACAGGAATGGATTGCTATATTCATTGTATAGAATCTCTAAATGGTACTTATTTAAACACTTTTAGTCAAAGTTATGGTGAAAAAGCCTATGATTTATGCATAGAAATTTTTGTTGATAATAAATTGTCATTAAGAGATGCTCAAGATAAACTCATGATGGCTTCATGGCATGGAGGAATGAGTATTGCATATTCTCAAGTTGGAGTTGCACATGCAATGAGTTATGGATTATCTTTTTTATTAGGTACAAAACATGGTATTGGAAACTGTATAGTGTTTAATCATTTAGAAGAGTTTTACCCTGAAGGAGTAAAGTTATTTAAGCAAATGCTGGAGACACATAATATTGAATTGCCAGAAAATATTTGTGCTAATTTAAATGATAACGAATTTGATATAATGATTAATATTGCTTTAAGTTTAGAGCAACTCTGGGAAAATGCTATTGGTAAAGATTGGAGAAAATCTATAACCAGAGAGAAACTCAAAAGCTTGTACCAAAAAATGTAATTATGAGTTGGTTAGCCAGATTTATTTATTTTAAAATATTAGGATGGAAAGTTGTCGGTTTCTCTGATTTTGAGAGTGTAAAAAAAGCAGTGATTATTGCAGCACCTCATACAAGTTGGTTAGACTTTCCATTAGGTATTTTATTGCGTACTGTTTTAGGATTAAAAATAAATTTTGTAGGTAAAAAAGAATTGTTTGTTTTTCCAGTTGGTTGGATATTTAAAGCACTTGGAGGAGCACCAATCGATAGACATACCAAAGAGAATAAAGTGCAAGCGATTGCAAAATTATTTGAAAAACGAGATGAATTTAGAATGGCAATGGCTCCTGAAGGTACTCGAAAAAAAGTTGATGAGTGGCGAACAGGCTTTTATTATATTGCTAAAACTGCAAATGTCCCAATTATCATGATTTCTTTAGACTTCAGAAAAAAAGAAAATAAAATTTCAGAACCATTTTATCCAACAGATGATAAAGAAGCTGATTTTAAATTTATGAGGAGTTTTTTTAAAGATGCTATTGGGAAAATTCCAGAATTTACATAATCGCTATTTGTGATCCCAAGAAGATTCGTCATCTTTATTTTTTGGAGATAAGCCTAAAATTTCATTGTTGGTATTTACACCAAGTCCTAAAACAGTTCTATTTGCATAGTTAAAATAAGCAACGACCTGATTCACTTCTAATATTTCACCATCACTTATACCTAAATGTCTTAAATTTAGTATATCATTTTTAGTGATAGTATTTGCGTTAAAAGTTAATTTTTTAGTGTAATTAATTAAAGCTAATTTTTTGTTATCTAATATTTTAGATAGTGAATCGTTTTCAATAGATAATTTTAAATCTTTTGCTTTTTCATCATCATTTAAAAAACGTTTCATTCCTGTAAAATGATGTTTATAACAATAATCGCAGCCATTAAGATAACTTGTATATGTCCCTAATAATTCTAAAAACCAATTCGGAAATGTATTGTCACTGTGGTGTAATGTGTTTTTATACAAACTCATATGTCCAGTAAGTGTATGAGGTCGTAAGCTATGAATGCTCAACACATTATCTATTTGACTGTTTGGTCCTTTTATCTTTTTATAGATTTGCTTTAATTTTCCTGTTGCTTCTTCAAAAGGAATGACTTTAATCCAGCTCATATCTTTGTGTTTTAATTGCAATGTTACCAAAAAAGCCAAAACTATTAGTTTCGGCCTTAATAATTATCTCAAATTAAAGGTTATTTAATTTCCTTTAAAGCATTATTAATTAATGTTCTTAAATGTTGCTTATGTGCTCTAGAAGAAATATTCCCTGCTGGAGCAGCCATAGTTTTAATTCTGTTTAAATTATATAATGCCATAGATTTTGCACTGTGTGTATATTTTCCTTTTTGTTTACCAGTTAACATGCCAATTAACATGTTTGTATATTCTATTTGTAAGTTTTGTCTAAACGAATTTACATTGACATAAATATCAGCTTTAAATATAGTGTTGTTCAAATCACTCATCATATCAGATAACTTATACATGTTGCCATATAATTCTGAATCTGTTATGCGCTGTAATGTATTAGCATGCAACAAATGACTTAATGTTCTTTTTTGAATCCTTAATACTTGACTATGAATTTTTGGATCTTCAGGAGTTCTAAAATTAAATCCTCTACGTTGTCTTGCCAAATAATTGTATAAATCGTTAGAAGCTCCTGCATTAAATACACTAGGAGCAAAAACATATTTACTTAAGGCATTCATAGCCCTTTTTTGATCTTCGCGGCTTACAGCAGTATAAGGTTGTGTTTCTCCTTCCTGACCAACCATAGCTCTATCAACATAAACACCTCCAATAAATCTTGAAATTACTTTTGCAGCAGTAGCACTTTGGTTAATCAATGTATTATAAACCCTACTTAATTCGTGATACGATTTACCTTTTACAGAAAATTTATCTTTAATTTCAGGTATCATTTTATTTACCAATTCAAAACGATTAATGGAATATCCAATTTGATCGTTTGATAAGTCTCCAGTATTTACTCTTGGGTCAATAGCCTTTCCCGGACTACGCATATCATCAGCATCGTTACCAAAGATAAGTTCTGGCTTTGTTGACTGGTTTAATAATGCATTCATTTCAGTTTCTGATTTAAAAGGCGTGTAGCCAAATTGAACAGCCCAAACATCGTAAGGTCCTAGAGATGTGTCGTAATATTGTCCTTGTTTTGTTCTGTCATTTGTTAGATTTATACCTGCGTAATCCATTACCGAACCTGTTAAACACTTTCCTTCTATAAAATCGGCATCAGCTAATTGTTCAGGCGAGAATAGTTGACTGGCTTTCATATTGTGATTTAAACCTAATGTATGTCCAATTTCGTGCATTATAAGCGCAAGCATAGCCTCTTTTTTCATTCTAACCATTTCTAAATCCGATCCAGTCTCTACAGCAATCACAGCCTGACCAAACATCGTGTTTTCATGCATTATATTTCCTGCCGAACAATACAAGTTGTTTTCATCAGCAAATTCATCATAGTCAAATTCTTCTTCTAGGTTATTAAGTTCATAAATTTTGTCAGCTAATACTCTATTTGTAAAATGTACATATTCCAGCATAATATCTGCTCCTAAAATTTCGCCAGTTTTTGGATTTACAAAACTTGGGCCATAACCACCAAAAGGAGGTCTTGGCGACGATGTCCATCGTAATACATTATAGCGAATATCTCCAGCATCCCAATCGGCATCATCTGGCTGCATTTTAACAACCATGGCATTTTTAAAACCTGCTTTTTCAAAAGCAATATTCCAACGTAACACACCTTCTTTAATGGTTTCTCTCCATTCAACTGGAGTTGAATTTTCCATCCACCAAGTTATTGGAGTTACAGGTTCTGACATTAAAGCATTTGGGTCTTTCTTTACTAAGTTCCACCTATGTACCAAATCTCTATATGGTGTAGAATTTGTAGCAGTTTGGTCATTGACTTTGGTCGTAAAATATCCTACTCTTGGATCATCTAAACGTATTTCATAATCATTATCAGGCATAGCAATTAAGCTATGAAATATTTTTATACTTACATTTCGGCCATCTGAAACTGCATTAGATCCACCATTAAGCGTTGAAGGCTTTGAATACACATATTCTACTTCTAAATTTGTGTTTTGAGGATAATTACGTATCGAACTAATTTTTGTTTTATCTTTATTTAAGCTTCCCAAAGTAAAAGCAGTGGGACTTGAACCTGGACGTTTAGCTGGTTTAACTTGAGAAAAAGTTTCCTTTAAGAAAAGACCATCTGCTTTTATAAGATACAAACCTTTATCCTTGTCATAAGCTTCAACTTTAATACTTGCCATATTACCTTCGCTCATGTTTGCATCTTTCGATTTTGAAATAGCATTATCAGAATCAAAATAATAGGACGTATTTTGAGTTACGAATTCAATTTTGTTAAAGTATTTTTTAATCTTAAAAACTTTAGAACCTCCATAAGCACCTCTAAACCTTCTTATTTCAGTTATCCCGTTCGAAATTTGAGTAAAATATATATATTCTTTGTTAATCTGGTCTTCTGTAATTATCATTTGTAAAGAGCCAGTAATGGTATCTTGATATATTTTAAATAGTCCATCAATTTCTTTACTGGATTTAACAAGGTCTTTAATAGTTTTTTTCTTGTCCTTTTTTGCATCTGGTTTAGCTGGAGCTTCAATTTGATCCTTTTTTTTACTTCGCTTTTTCTTTTGAGCTTCAATATTTTGAGGCATTAAAAATGCCATCATTATTAAAACTAAAGTTGTTAACCTTAACATTCTTGAGTATTTAATTTTCATGTGTTTATATTTATTGTTTTTTAAAGGTCATCCCGATAACTATCGGGACTGTTCGCTAAAAATCATTTTCCTTTGGTGATAAGCCTTTAGCATGCTCGTTTCATAATAAAGTTTAAGATTTATTGGTACAAACTACTATACCATTAATTAATAGTCCAGCTAAATTAACAAATATCTAATTTGAAAAATGATTAAGATGTTAAAATTAGTATAAAAAATTATTGATGTAACTTCTCAAGTTGTTTGAAGGAATTACAACTATACTGTTATAGAAAGATGTATTGGCATGAATTTTGTTTATAATTTATAGTAGGTTATAAACATATAAATGAAACATAAAATAAACATGGCAACATGTCACTAAAAAGAAACATTTACAAATAAAATGTACTTAACCATTTAATAAAAGCTGTCTCAATTTCCAATGAGGCAGTTTTTTGTTATAACACGTCTTTTTTAAGAAAGCTTAACAGCAGTTCCGTAGGCAAGAATTTCGGAAGTTGCTTGCATAACCATAGATGTTGTAAACCTAATATTCACTATAGCATCAGCATTCATTTTTTCTGCATCTGTAATCATGCGTTGCATTGCTTGCTTGCGTGATTGCTCAAGTAATTTAGTGTACTCATCTATTTCTCCACCAATTATATTTTTTAATCCTGCAAAAATGTCTCTGCCAATGTGCCTGGCTCTAACACTATTTCCTCTCGCAATTCCTAATATTTCAGTAATTTCTTTATTTGGTATTTTGTCTGTGGTAGAAATAATCATTTTTTAATGTTTTTTGAGTGTTATATATAGGTAGATGATTTGTTGAAAATGTTACAAATATACTAAACACATAAACCAAAAAACATAAAAAATAAAAAATAAAATTAAGAATCTATTCTTTACTCCATAGTATGATATACGTTTTGTACATCATCGTCTTCTTCAATTTTTTCTAGAAGCTTTTCTACTTCAGCAGCGTCTTTAGCAGATAGTTGTTTTGTTACTTGTGGAATACGTTCAAAGCCTGAAGACAAGATTTCTATTTCTCGTTTTTCTAATTCGGCTTGTATGCTTCCAAAACTTTCAAAAGGTGCATATATTAAAATACCATCATCGTCTGCGAAAACTTCTTCGGCACCAAAATCTATAAACTCCAGTTCAATGTCTTCAGCATCTAATCCTTCACTCAAAATTCTAAAATTACAGGTATGGTCAAACATAAAAACAACAGAACCTGAAGTGCCCAAATTACCATTGTATTTATTAAAATAACTGCGAACATTAGCAACAGTTCTTGTATTATTATCTGTTGCTGTTTCTACAAGTATAGCGATACCATGAGGTGCATAACCTTCAAATAAAACTTCTTTATAATCGCCAAGACTTTTATCGCTAGCACGTTTTATAGCACGTTCTACATTATCTTTTGGCATATTAACTGCCTTTGCGTTTTGAATTACGGCTCGTAAACGCGAGTTGCTGTCTGGATCAGCTCCACCTTCTTTTACAGCCATAACAATATCTTTACCAATACGTGTAAAGGCTTTACTCATTGCAGACCATCGTTTCATTTTACGTGCTTTACGAAATTCAAAAGCTCTTCCCATAGAAAAATTTATTTTTCATTTCCGCGAAAGCGGAAAACTCATTAATGTTATCAAAATTTTATTGCATCACAAATTTAAAAAAAACTATAAGCTGAAATAATTGTTTATAATGATAATTCAAATTAATACTATTTAGCGTTTTCCAATTGAATAAGTACTGCAAACTATTCACTTTTTTATTCCTCCACCTCAACAATGCTTTCTATAGCTTCGGCGAGTTTAAAGTCTTTTTCGGTAACGCCATTTGCATCATGCGTAGATAAAGAAATGTTTAATGTATTATACACATTCGTCCAATCTGGATGATGGTTTAAGGCTTCACATTCAAAAGCAATTCTGCTCATTGCACTGAAGCAATCTTTAAAATTATCGAATTCAAATTCGGCATGAATAGCATTTTCATAATACTCCCAATCAGGAAATCTAATGAGGCGTTTTTCTATGTCTTCTTCTAAAAGTTTATTCATAATATTTATTTTTAAGTATTTTAAATTTAAGCATTTTAAATGTAATATTCAATTATAACTCTAAATCTGATAAAATTTCCTGACTAAAAAGCTGTAAGTGTTTTGGTAATAGATTGGTTTTAGGTATAACCGCCAAATATCTGTCTTCATTGGTAGTATAGACATGTTTAAGAATAGGTTTGTAATCTCCGAGTTTACTAATAATTTCTTTAATAAAATCATCATGGTGCACCAAATCTTTACTACCTAAATGAAATATTCCAGATTTGCTTCTATTTATTATATAATGAATTTGTAGTGAGAGCCTTTTGTCTGTAGTTACGTTCATTATTAAATTTGGAAATACTTCTATGTAAGCCTTTTCTTTAAGTTGCCTTTTAATATCCTCAATTCTTGGCGATAACACACCAAATACCATTGGCAATCTTATAATGGCATACTTTCGTTTTGGTAAACGCAACAGCATATTTTCAATCTTAATTTTTAAACGACCAAAAATACTTTCGCTTAAGGTTTTATCGTTTTCATAACTTGGGTATTTGCGATACGTGTCAAAAACATTGGCAGACGAAATAAAAATAAGTTTGCATCTATGTGTTGATAAATAGTCTACAATACGACTGTGAGCAATTATTTGTGCTGCAAAATCGCCACGTAATGAAGAAATAATAATGCTTGGTTTAATGGCTTCAAGAATATCGAAAATATCGTCCTCTTCTATATTGTACTGAAAAAAATGATGGTTGCCATTAAAAGAAATATCATTTGTATAATATGTACCAAAGGTGTTAAAATAGGAGCAGAGCTCTTTGTAAATGGCATTACCAATAAAACCACTTGCACCTAATATTAAGATTCTATGTTTGCTGCTTATCTTCTTCATTAACATCACTTCTTGAACAGTAAAATATGTTTACCCCTTATAAAATGGAAGTTTAATTACAGTTGCCGGAACAGTATTTTTTCGAATTTGGATATTAATTTTACTGTCAACAGCTACAAGAACTGTTGGCACATAACCTAAACCAATACCTTTACCAAGTGAAGGTGACATAGTTCCTGAAGTAACCACTCCAATTTTAGTTCCATTACCATCAACAATATCATAGCCATGACGCGGAATACCACGTTCTTCGAGTTCAAAAGCAACTAATTTACGTTTTGTACCTTGTTCTTTTTCAATTTTAAGTGCCTCACAATTTGTAAAATCTTTAGTAAATTTTGTAATCCATCCTAATCCAGCTTCAATAGGAGAGGTTGCATCATCTATATCGTTTCCATATAAGCAGTAACCCATTTCAAGTCGCAAGGTATCACGAGCTGCAAGACCAATAGGTTTAATACCAAAATCTGCTCCAGCTTCAAAAACCTTATCCCAAACTTGTTTTACTTCGTTATTTTTACAATAGATTTCGAATCCTCCACTTCCTGTATATCCTGTTGCCGAAATAATAACATGTTCTATGCCAGCAAAATCACCAACTATAAAATTATAGAATTTTATTTCGGAAAGGTCATGACTACTCAAAGATTGCATGGCTTCTATAGCTTTTGGACCTTGTATGGCGAGTAAAGAATAATCATCGCTTAAATCTCTCATTGTTGCACCAACATCGTTTTTAGATTCTATCCAATTCCAATCCTTTTCAATATTACTTGCATTTACAACTAACAAATAGGTTTCTTCTTTTATTTTATAAACAATCAAATCATCAACAATGCCACCATCATCGTTAGGGAAACAACTGTATTGTGCTTTGCCAATCGCTAATTTAGAAGCGTCGTTACTGCAAACTTTTTGTATTAAAGCCAAAGCATTAGGACCTTCAATTAAAAATTCGCCCATGTGCGAAACATCAAAAACACCAACATCATTTCTAACGGTTTCGTGTTCTATATTAACACCTTCATATTGCACAGGCATATTGTAACCAGCAAAAGGAACCAGTTTTGCACCAAGAGCTTCGTGCGTTGAAGTTAAAGCTGTGTTTTTCATTGAATTAATATTAATTCATTTCCTCGAAGGAGGAAATCTATTTTTTATTTATTGAAATTTGTGATGCAAAACTACATAAATTTTGTATGATTTCTTTTATAAAAGTTCTGTTAAAATTTAATTTTCTAATGAATTTTTGTATAATTTCACACTTATAAATTCCTTACTATGAAATCAATATTTTCTATAATTTTTTGTTTATCATTTGTAGCTTTGTTAACTGCTCAAGACGGATTGCCTCAAGACTACCTTACTAAAGAGTTTCATAAGGAAAGGAGAGAGGCCCTAAGAAAACAGATGTCTGAAAACACAGTTGCAGTATTTTTTGCAAATCCTGTACGTAATCGATCAAACTCTGTAGATTATGTATATCATCAAGACCCAAATTTTTATTATTTAACAGGTTATAAAGAGCCACATTCTGTATTGGTTATTTTTTCTGAAATGCAAACCAACACAGAAGGTAAAACTTATAATGAGATTATTTATGTACAAGAGCGAAATGCACGTTGGGAAATGTGGACAGGAAGACGACTTGGAACAGAAGGTGCAAAAAACCAATTAGGTTTTAATACTGCTTATAATGGGACAGTATTTTTGAATTCTGGAATAGATTTTATTAATTATGATGCAGTTCTGTTCAATGACTTTAAAGACGATTACAGAGATAGTAAACGCAATCAAGCAGACATGTATGATTTAGTTGCATCTTTTAAGACTCAAATTGGTTATTATCTGGATGAAACAACCAATGAATCCAGTGATAAGCTAAGAATTGAAATGAATCAGGAAAGTAATATTGCAACAAAAAAAGCTAAGATTAATACTAAAATGCTAAATGTTTTTATGGCTGGATTACGAGAAATAAAAACACCTGAAGAAATGACCTTATTAACAAAAGCCATTCGTATTTCAGTACAAGGACAAATTGAAGTGATGAAAGCCATGCATCCAGGAATGTCTGAAACCGAAATACAAGGTATTCATGAGTTTGTTTATAAAAAGTATGGTAGCGAGTATGAAGGTTATCCATCTATAGTAGGTGCTGGAAATAATGGTTGTGTGTTGCATTATATAGAAAACAATAAGATGAAAATTGAAGGAGAGTTAGTGTTAATGGATTTAGGTGCAGAGTATCATGGCTATACAGCAGATGTTACTCGAACTATTCCTGCTAATGGCAAATTTAATCCTGATCAAAAAGCAATTTATGATATTGTTTATGAAGCGCAAGAAGCCGGAATTGCAGCAGCAATTATTGGAAATAACGGAAGCTCAACACATAACGCTGCTAAAAAAGTGATAAATGAAGGTTTGGTAAAATTGGGTATTATAAAATCGGTTGGTGAAAAGCACATGTATTTTCCGCATGGAACATCGCATCATATTGGGTTAGATGTACATGATTTAAACTTGCGTGGAAATTATGAAGCCAACATGGTTATAACAGTAGAGCCTGGAATTTATATTCCTGAAGGAAGTGATTGCGATAAAAAGTGGTGGGGAATTGCAGTGCGCATCGAAGACGATATTTTAATTACCGAAAATGGTCCTGTAAACTTATCGGCTGAAGCACCACGAAAATCGGAAGATATTGAAGCCTTAATGAAACAGAGTAGTATTTTTGGAACTTATAAATTGCCAAAGTTGGATTAGTTTATTTAGTTAGATTATTAGTTGTGATTTTTGAAGTTACGCTTATCGATTTGTATATGGTTTGTTGGGTTGATTTAGGCATTAATTTAGCAAAAAGAAACGAGTCTGAGTAAAATCCGAAGGATTTTGCTGATGGTCGAGAAGTAAGCAATGAACTATACACCGTGTACCTGTTGCGCAAGTTAACAGTTTTTCATATCTTTCTATATGCAAGGTAAGTAAGACTACTTTAGCACTCCGAAAATTGGACAATAATCTATAATTAAAAATACAAAAGGTCAAAATCAGTTGATTCTGCTCTTTTTTATGGGTTTGTACAACGATTACCTTTGTTAGCATAAGTGATTTTACCAATTAAGTAAATATTTTATAAAATCTTTCTCCTTTTCAAATTCGTCAAAATTATTTATACTTTCCATTGTGGTATGAATAATGGTTGCATTTGGCCCAAAATTCTCAATCAAATAATTTTTAGGATAAATCTCTGGATTTAATGTTAAAAGTCCATCGTCGCATACGGTAATTCGTGCAAAATAGTGCATTAGATTATAAAGCCTTGGTAGATTATCTATTTCTCTATCTACATCTTGGATGAACAGTGTAGTAGATGTTTTTAAGTCAATTGCCCAGTTTTTTTTATCAAATTCTTCTTGAAGTCTTTTAAGCCCTATTTTTTTTGCATTATACTCAGCCCATAAATAGAATTCAAAATAATAGTTTAAGTGCTTGGTTTGTCGATCCATCATCGTAGGGTTACCGTAAACATTGATGTAATCTGTGAAGTCTAGCACATGTGCAAATTCATGAAAGATAGTACTGAAATATTGTAATTCTTCAAATGCAATTTTATTAACGATTATCCAAAAGTCCACTGCTTTTTTGTCCATAGGAACCACGAAATGCCCTTGTGAATTAGAATAACCAATTTTATCGTAATGAGCTTTTTCTTCATCAATCGAATATTTGTAAACGGTTTGTCCAAAATTTTCAGGTATTATGACTTCTACTTTTTTACCTTTTAATTTTTTTCGAACTTTTTTGGTAATCAATTCGGTCAACAGAGGTTCAACCTTTTGTTTTAGATTTAACCCGAAAAATTCATCATAAAAATTCAAAATCAGGTATAAAAGCCTTATTT
>CAYRVY010000018.1:0-15282 GCA_964427695.1 uncultured Flavobacteriaceae bacterium | reverse complement strand
AATTATCTCTTTTTGGAACAATGTTAAATCCAATTGATCTCTCAAGAACACTTATTTTATTAAAGTTAGATATTTCTGCATTGTTAGGTTATACAGGAGCTGTATTTAAAAAATTCTTCGGCACAAATTTTGGGTTAATTGTTTCTATAGTAATGCTCTCCATTTGGGTTATTTTACCCGTTTTAAGAATAATATATAAATCAAACAAAAAAGATTTTTAAAAATGAAAACTAAATTTATACTTTTAACTGTATTAGCTGCCTTATTCTTGAGTTGTAAAAACGATACAAAAAATGAAATTCCAAGTTCTTCTGAAAAAAAAGAACTAAACATTGATGAATCCATAAAATTAAAACTTAATAATGGACAAAAGTGGATTGCTAATGAAGAAACTCATATTGGCATTAAAAATATGGATTCCTTAATTAAAGCATTTAATGCAAACGATGCTAAAAGCTATTTTGATTTAGGTCAAGCACTATCAATACAAACCAGTTTTGTGATAAAAAACTGTACAATGAAAGGAGAAGCGCACGATCAACTACATGTTGTTTTAGTGCCAATGTTAGATGATATTTTGGTATTAAAAGAAACCAAAAACAACAAGGATGCCTCCAAGGCTCTTGAAAACCTGAAAACTCTAATCACAAAATATTTTATACATTTTAGGTATAGTAAAACCTGATTTTAATCATAAACTCACCAACATTTATTATTTAAATTTGCGTTGTGATCATATCATTTACAAATAAAATAGTAGCGTTAATATTATCCATTATATTGTTGACACATAATATAAACAATGCTATTATAATAGGTGATTTCATAATCAATCAGGACATAATAGCCAAAACCTTATGTATTCAAAAGGAAGAACAAAAAGGGTGTAATGGCAAATGCCAACTTCGTAAGGAACTCTCACAAAACAATAATTCAGATTCTAATAGTGAGTCCCAAATTCCAGAAACCAAAAGAATGGCATTGGACTTCTATTATATTACTATTAGTAATAATGTTAAATCTCAATGGCTTTGGAGTTTAAATGCCAAACATAAAATTATTACTAATAGTAATATAATAGAATCTATTTATTATGATGTAGATACACCTCCACCAATTTTTAGTTAATCTTTATTGTTTACTGGTAAACTTAATGTTTCCCAACAATTATTTGCTTATTTATTTAAGCGAACAAGATGCTATATAACATATACAAACATAAAATTACTAAAAATGAAACTAAAATATATATTACCTATCCTATTCATTTCATTGTTTAACATTGCTTGTTCATCTGATGATGACACACCTAATATTAATGAAATAGAAGACCTTATAAAAGTCAAAGATATTACCAATGACACGCACACAATTGAAATTTTTACAAAAAGTGGTCTGTTCAATACAGGTTACAACGATGTAAGCATAAGAATTAAAGACAATACAAATACTTTTATTGAAGACGCTTCAATTAACTGGATGCCAATAATGCAAATGACTGCAATGCAACACTCTTGCCCTAAATCCGGAATAGCAAAAGCCGAAGGAAAAGATACTGTTTATGAAGGTTATGTCGTTTACCAAATGACAAATACAGATGGTTCTGGCTGGTCGTTAACATTTAACTATACCATTAATGATGTTGAGTACACAGCCACAGACACAATAAATGTTTTGCAATATGAAAATCAAAATGTTACAAGCTTTGTGGGAAGTGATGACACTAAATACATTCTAGCTCTAATAGAACCTGACAGCCCAAAAATCGCTATCAATAATTTGAAAGTTGGTCTTTACAAAATGGAAAACATGATGACTTTCCCGGTTGTAGAAAACTACACCATTGCTTTAGATCCTCGCATGCCTGGAATGGGGAATCATAGCTCCCCTAACAATACAGATTTAACATATAACATAGCAGATGGCATGTATAATGGAGATTTAACCCTTACAATGACTGGCTATTGGGTATTGAATTTAAAACTGCTGAATGAGCAGGGCATAGTATTAAAAGGTGAAGATGTAACTGAAGCTAACACTCAAAGCAGCCTATATCTGGAACTGGAGTTTTAATTCTCTTTAGAAAATTTGTTTAAAGTGAACTAACAGGCACATTGTACTTTTTCTCAATGTGTCTGTCAAAACACCCATCATTTAATCTGTAAAATCATGAAAAAGCTTACCATACTTTGTGTTGGCTTACTGTTTAGCACCTTAACCATTGCTCAAGAAACATCAACAATCAAAGAACAGGATACAACAAAATTAGAAGAAATTATTATTATTGGTCGTAGAAAATTAAGCAACTACAGACAGGAAAAAACACTCTCAAGTATAGACAACTATTTGGAAAAGTCTAACAGGATAACCATGATAAAGCGTGGTAATTACGCATGGGAACCTGCATTAAACAATATGGTTAGTGACAGGCTTGCCATAACTATAGATGGCATGCAAATTTTTGGCGCATGTACAGACAAAATGGATCCTATTACGTCTTATGTTGATGTTTCAAATTTAGAAAAAGTAGTCATAAACTCTGGACAGGAAGGTACTGAAAATGCACATTCTGTTGGAGGCGGAATAGACTTAAGGCTACCACAATCTAAATATTATGATTCCGGACTTAAAACAAGTATTGATTTTGGTTATGAAACTAACGGAAATTACAGAATTGGAGGTTTAGACTTAGAATATTCAGGAAACAAATTTTATGCAAATTTAGATGGAATTTATCGTAAGTCTGATAATTTTGAAGCAGGAAACAACGAAGAAGTTTTATACTCTCAATTTGAAAAATATAACATTTCCTTTCAAGGTGGCTACAAACTGTCTAAAAGCCATGTGCTTGATGCTAATATTATTTACGATCGTGCCACAAATGTAGGTTACCCTGCATTACCAATGGATGTGTCTTTAGCAGAAGCCACCATTACCTCTCTAACACACACTTATAAAAGTGATTCTACCAGAATAAAATCATGGGAATCTAAATTGTACTTTAATACCATTACTCATATTATGGACGATTCTAAACGTCCTGATGTTTCTATTCGCATGGATATGCCAGGTTGGAGTGATACTTTTGGTTTTTACTCTAAAGCAACTTTTAAAAAAGATAAACACAATTTACTATTTAATTTTAATGGTTTTTATAACCGTTCTTTAGCAGAAATGACTATGTATCCAAATGACACTAGTCAGCCTGCTATGTTTATGTACACTTGGCCAGATATCAGAACCTTATATGCTGGTCTTTATGTAAAAGATGCTTTAGCTTTAAACGAAAAAGAAACAATATCAGCTTCTGTACGTTTGGGTTTTCATAATAATAAAATTGCTGAAGAGGTTGGACTTGAGAGTCTTCAAATTTTTTATCCAGACATGGAGGGTTCCAAAAATAGGTTTTTAATAAGTACATCTGCTAATTATGAACTGAAACACAAAGCTTATGATGTAACATTTGGTTTAGGTTATGGCGAAAGAGCGCCTTCGGTTAGTGAAGGTTATGGGTTTTTCTTGTTCAACAGTTTTGACAATTATAATTATATAGGGAATCCCACTTTAAAAAACGAAAAATCATTAGAAGCTAATATCAAAGCAAACTATTATTTTAAAGACTTTAAGGTTGGAATAGAATCCTCTTACTTTCATATTGTGAATTATATTATTGGTGAAATAGACGAATCTTTAAGCCCAATGTCAATTGGTGCAAATGGCGTAAGGGTTTATGAAGGGTTAAATTATGCTAATATTTTTAATGTGTATTTAAATTCAACTTATAAGATTTCAAAAAAAGTATCTTTAAACGGCACTATTGGATATAACCATGGAAAAGGCAGTAATGATGAAAACTTGCCTCTAATTCGTCCAGTTACATATTTAGCTGAAATAAATTATAGCACTTCAAACTTTAACGCTGCTCTACAGTTAGATGGAAACAGCACACAAAATAAATACAGCAGTAATTATGGTGAAGATAAAACTCCTGCCTACACTATATTGAACCTTAATTTAGGGCATTCATTCTTATTAAAAGACAACAAAATAATACTTAAATATGGTGTTGAAAACCTATTGGATAAGAACTACTCTACATTTGCAGATTGGAACAACATTTCTCGACAAGGGCGTAATTTTTATCTTAATATATCTTATGTAATCCTTTAGGTAAATTAGCTATATTGATGTTTAAACCATACTTTCTGCCATTCTCTTTTTAAGATTAAAAACGTAACTTGTTCCGATAGTTTTAAAGTGTTGCTTCTGTCGAGTTGCTTTACTTTTTCTTCAGGAACATCTATAATGTAAAGCAAGTTTAAGTAGTCGGCAAATTTTTCTTGTAAGAGGCTATAAACTTTTTCGTGTAATACTAGTTTTAAGCTTACAGGGATTATGTCTTCATCAAAACCCAAATCAATATTAGCATATAAAAAGTCTTTGTTGAGTTGTTGAATGAGTTTTCTATATAGACCTATATGATTTGCATATTGTGTTAACTCATCAAAATTTATCAGATTTTTCACTCTAATAAATTTAATTTATTTAACCTCATAGGTTTTAAAAATCTGTAGGTTTTTATACATTTCTGTCCGTCAAATGTTCTCCAATCTGTCTTAAAACAAATTTTTTTTCTTCAGAAATATTAAGAATTTCTAACACAGAGAATGCTTTTTTAGTATACTCTTTAATGGCATTTATTGTTGCTTCTGCGCCACCACTTGTAATAAAAAGTTGCTTTACCTTTTCTATTTTTTTAGCATTATCCTTATACTGAATACTAAATAAATTCTGCAACTGAAGTTTCTCGTCTTCGTTAGAAAACTCAAATGTCTTAAGATATAAATAGGTTTTCTTGTTTTCAATAATATCACCTCCAACTTGTTTTCCAAAAGATTCAGGATTACCAAAAACATCTAAATAATCGTCTTGTAATTGAAAAGCAATTCCAAGATTTTTACCAAATTCATAAATACTATTTTGATTCTCTTTAGACGCATTAGCAACTATTGCTCCAATTTGCATTGCAGCAGCAATCAATACTGCTGTTTTATATTCAATCATTGTTAAATACTCAATAATTGTTACATCATTTCTAGTTTCAAAATCAATATCATTCTGCTGTCCTTCACAAACTTGTAAAGCCGTTTTACTAAATAATTTTGCTAAAGATTGAAACATATTGGCTTCGTAGTTTTCAAATAATTGGTATGCTATTATTAACATAGCATCTCCTGAAAGGATTCCTGTATTTAAGTTCCATTTTTCATGAACAGTTTCCTGTCCTCGACGTAAAGGAGCAGCATCCATTATATCGTCATGTACTAATGAAAAATTATGAAAGACCTCAACAGCCAAAGCTGCATTTAAAGCTTTTTTATAATCCTCATTAAAAATATCTGTAGCTATCAATGTTAATACTGGTCTTAATCTTTTTCCGCCTAACTTTAGAATATAGTTGATTGGTTGATATAAGTGTTTAGGCTCTTTCTCTTTAGCAAATTGCTCTAAATATTCTAAAAAAACCTTTTGATATGTTTCAATTATTTGCATAGCACAAAAATAATGTAATTGCTGTCATTTTTATCTGCTGCTAAAGATTAAATGTTAAAAGATTATTAAAACTTTGGAAACTTTTTTGGTTTTTAAAGTTTCCTGTTGTAGTTTTGCGGTTATTCATGAAAGATAAAATATTATTATTCGCAGCAGATCTATTTATTACACTTGGCTTTAAGAGTGTAACAATGGATGATATTGCAAATAAAATGGGGATTTCTAAAAAAACCATTTATCTGCATTTTAAAAATAAAACAAAGCTGGTTGAAGCTACAACCATGTACATGTTTAATGTTATATCTTATGGAATAGATTGTATTTGTGCATTAGAGAAAAATCCTATTGAAGAAATATATGATATTAAAGCGTTTGTAATGGAGCATCTTAAAGATGAAAAATCATCACCACAATATCAATTACAAAAATATTACCCATCTATTTTTGCTGCTCTCAAAAAGAAACAATTTGATATTATGCAAAACTGTGTAAAAGAAAACTTAAATCGTGGTATTAAACGAAAATTATATAGAACGACTATTAATATCGATTTTATATCAAGAATTTATTTTAACTCTATTATTGCTATAAAAGACAAAGATTTATTCCCCCTTAAACAGTTTTCGATGAATATGCTAATGGAGCATTATATAGAATATCATTTAAGAGGTATTTGTACCCAAAAAGGATTAGACGTTTTAACTCAAATCACAAACTCAAATCAATCATAAATAATGATGAAAGAACTCATAATAATATTTAGTTTATTAATTTCTATTGTAAGTTTTTCACAAGAAGACACACAAAGCTTTAGCTTACAAGAAGCTATCAATTATGCTTTAGAGAATAATAGGACTGCAAAAAATGCTGCAAGAGATATTGAATCTGCAAAGCAACGCAAGTGGGAAACCACAGCCACAGGATTACCACAAATAAGTGCTAAAATAGAATACAATAATTGGTTAAAACAACAAGTGTCTTTAATTCCAGCCGAGTTTTTTGGTGGCAATCAAGGTGAGTTTGCCGAAGTAGCATTTGGCACTACCCAAACAATGCATACGTCTATAAAATTAGAGCAACTGCTCTTTGATGGTTCTTATTTAGTAGGATTACAATCGGCTAAAGTGTTTTTAGAAATTTCTAAAAATGCTAAAGAAAAAACAGATTTAGAAATCAGCCAAGTAGTACTTAATGCATATGGGAATGTATTATTAGCACAAGAAAGTGTAAGCATTTTAAAGAATAACAAAACAGTTCTTGAAAAAAATCTTTACGAAACTCAAAAAATTTACGAAAACGGTTTAACCGAACAAGAAGACGTAGAACAATTACAAATTACACTATTTAGCATAAACAATAGCCTAAATCAAACCAAACGTTTAAAAGATTTAGCCGTAAAAATGTTCAATATTACTTTAGGTAATGATATTAATACAAATATAATTTTAACCCAAGATCTAAATCAATTAACTATAACTCACATAGATTTAGGGCTAATAACTATTGAAGAAAACCTTGAAAATACAATAGATTATAAAATAGCTGAAAATGATAAACGCTCAAAAGAACTACTACTTAAACTCGAAAAAAGTAAGGCTTTGCCTAGTTTAAGTGCTTTTATTAACGGAAGTTATGCGGGAAATAGTGAAAATTTTACATTTTTAAAAAATGACCAGAAATGGTTTGGTTCGTCACTAATTGGATTTAGCATGAACATTCCTCTTTTTAGTTCTTTAGGAAGACATGCTGCCACACAACGTGCAAAAATTGAGTTGGAAAAGTCTGAAAATAATCTTATCGAAATTAAACAACAATTAAAACTATTAACAGCAACTGCAAAAAGCGATTATGAGTTTTCTATTCAGCAATACCAAACAGCAAAGCAAAATTTAAATCTTGCACAACGTATAGAAAAAAAGAATCAAATAAAATTCTTTGAAGGCATTGCTTCAAGTTTCGATTTACGTCAAGCTCAAACTCAACTATACTCTTCACAACAAGATTATTTGCAAGCCATGCTAAATGTAATTACCAAAAAAGCAGACTTAGAAACGGTCTTAAACATTATTAATTAATACGAATTCAACTCATTATGAAGAAAATATATACAATAATAATCCTTGCTTTAATTTTATCGTCTTGTGGAACAGACAAGAAAAAATCTGTGGAAGAGGTAATTGCCACAAATAATTTAGAGGAGATTAGAGCAAAAAAAGAGCAGCTAATTTCTAAAGAAATAAAAATTATTGAACAATTAAACCTGCTTGAAAGTAAAATTGAAGTGTTAGACACTACAAAAAGAATTCCTTTAATTTCTACTTTTATAGCAAAAGAAGATGTTTTTAATCACTATTTAGAATTACAAGGCAATGTAAGCACAAAAGATCTTTTAATAATTTATCCTGAATATTCTGGAATTCTTACCAAAGTTTATGTAAAAGAAGGACAACGTGTAAACAAAGGGCAAACTTTAGCAAAAATTGATGATGGTGGATTAAGCCAACAATTATCCCAATTACAAATTCAAACAGATTTAGCAAAAACAACTTTTGAGCGTCAGGAGCGGTTATGGAATCAAAATATTGGAAGCGAGATACAGTTTTTACAAGCAAAATCTAATTACCAAGCGCAGCAACAAGCTGTAAATCAAATGCAAATTCAGTTAAACAAAACTATAGTTAAAGCACCTTTCTCTGGAACAATAGACGATGTGATTTCTGAACAAGGCAGTGTTGTTGCTCCAGGGCAATCTCAACTTATGCGCATAGTTAACCTTAGCAATATGTATATTGAAACTAATGTGCCAGAAAGCTATATTTCCAGTATAACCAAAAACAAAAAAGTAGAAGTTTACTTTCCGGTTTTAGGGAAAACAGTTAATGCAAAAGTACGCCAAGCTGGGCATTATATTAATCCAGCAAATAGAACCTTTAAGGTCGAAATTGCAATCCACAATAAAGATATGAGCATCAAACCGAACCTTACTGCTAGACTAAAGATTAACGATTATACCAATGAAAAGGCACTGCTGATTCCTCAAAGTATTATTTCAGAAGATGCAAATGGTCAACAATATATCTATGTTATAAAAGACAAGAAAGAAAACAACAAAGGTGTTGCAAAAAGAGTAATTATTAAAACTGGAAAAACACAAGGAGATGTTATTGAAGTATTGAGTGGAATTGTTAATGGTGCAGAGATTATAAAAGAAGGCGCAAGAAGAGTAAAAGATGGGCAAACTGTACAAGTTGATAATAAATAAGCTTATAGATTATGACAAAGCAACAAAGAAAATTAGATAAAGAATTTGGCTTATCATCTTGGGCAATAAATAATAAAACCACCATTTATGTTTTAATGGTTTTAATATTATTTTCTGGTATATCTGCATATTTTAGTATGCCAAGAGAAAGTTTTCCAGAAGTAAAAGAAACCAAAATTTATATCAACTCTTCATTTCCAGGAAATACAGCCGAAGATATAGAAAAACTAATAACTAACCCATTAGAAGACAAACTAAAAACAGTAGGCAATGTTGTAGAAATTACGTCAACTTCGCAAGAAGATTTTTCTATGATTATTGTAGAATTTGATGAAAATATTACTGTAGATGATGCTAAACAAAAAGTAAAAGACGAGATAGATACAGAAACTTCAACCGAAGATTGGCCAACCTTTAATGGTGCAAAAGTAGAACCAAATGTATTTGATCTAAATTTCTCTGAAGAAATGCCAATTCTTAACATTAATATTTCTGGCGATTATCCTGTTGAGAAACTTAAGGAGTTTGCGGAATACCTTCAAGATGAAATTGAAGATTTACCAGAAATTAAGCAAGCAGATATTCGTGGTGCTCAAGACAAAGAAGTTGAAGTTGCTGTAGATATCTATAAAATGATGGCTGCAAAAGTTAGTTTTAACGATATTATTGAATCCATTCAAAACGGAAATACAACAATGTCTGCAGGTAATTTAATAGCAAGCGGACAACGTCGTACCATTAGAATATTAGGCGAGATTAAAAATCCAAAAGAGTTAGAAGATTTTGTTGTAAAATCAGAAAATAATAGCCCTATTTATTTAAAAGATGTTGCGCAAGTATCTTTTAAAGAAAAAGAACGCACTACATATGCGCGAGAATTTGGCGAAAGAGTTGTCATGTTGGACGTAAAAAAACGTGCTGGAAAAAACATGGTTGCAGCAGCCAAAAAAATTAAAAAAATTGTAGCAGATGCAAAAGCAAACGTTTTTCCTCCTAATTTAAAAGTAACAATTGCAAACGATCAATCTTCCAAAACCGTTGGTCAAGTCGATGATTTGGTAAACAATATCATCTTTGGGATTATCTTGGTTGTGCTCGTCTTAATGTTCTTTTTAGGTCTTAAAAATGCATTATTTGTTGGGTTTGCAATTCCAATGTCAATGTTTATGTCATTAATGATACTTAATGCTCTGGGTTATACCATGAATACAATGATTCTGTTTGGGTTAATAATGGGACTTGGTATGTTGGTAGATAATGGAATTGTTGTCGTTGAAAACGTATATCGTTTAATGGACAAAGAGGGTTTGAGCCGAATTGCAGCTGCTAAAAAAGGAATAAGTGAAATAGCGTTTCCAATCATAATTTCAACAGCTACTACAATTGCAGCATTTATACCTTTAGGTATGTGGCCTGGAATGATGGGAGAATTTATGATTTATTTCCCCATAACACTTTCAGTAGTTTTAGGGTCGTCTTTATTTGTAGCTATCTTTTTCAATTCGGTAATGGTTTCGCAGTTTATGAGGATAGAAGATAAAGAAATGCCTCTAAATCGTATCATCATTATTTCAGCTATAATGACTGCATTTGGATTGCTAATCTTATTTTTTGGAGGCCAATACAGAGCTCTAGGAAGTGTTATGATAGTTACTGCACTTATACTTTGGGTATATCGATTAATATTACGTAATGCGGCAAATTCTTTTCAAAAAAACAGTTTGCCTAAATTAGAACGGTTTTACGAAAAAATATTGAGAGCTGCTTTAAAAGGCTGGAAACCATTTGCAATTACTATCGGGACCTTTCTTTTATTATTTATTGCCTTTGGGAGTTTTGGTGCATCAGTAGCCAGTCAACGTACCAAAATAGAATTTTTCCCAGATAATCAACCCAATCAAATTATTGTTTATATAGAATATCCTCAAGGTACAGATATTGAAAAAACAAATGCTATAACCAAAGACATTGAAAAAAGAGTATATGATGTAATTAACGCTGAAGAATATAAAGATGGAGATTACAACTTTATGACAGAAAGTGCAGTATCTCAAGTTGGTGAAGGTGCAGGAAATCCACAAACTGATGCAGCAGTTACCGAAATGCCACATCGAGGTAAAATAACAGCTTCTATGCGAGAGTTTAAATATAGAAAAGGTGCTAAAAGTGAAGCCTTATTAAAAAAAATAAGAGAAGATTTAAAAGATGTATATCCTGGTGTTGCTATTAGTGTAGAAAAAGATGCAGCAGGTCCTCCTCAAGGCTACCCAATTAATATTGAATTGGAAGGAGACGATTATAATGAATTAATTGCAACTGCCGAAAAAATGCGTGATTTCATCAACTCTAAAAATATTTCTGGAATAGACGAGCTTAAGATAGATGTTAACAAGTCTAAGCCATCGATGCAAGTGCTTGTGGACAGGAAAAAAGCAGGAGAACTAGGTATAAGTGCTGGGCAAGTTGGACAACAGTTGCGCAATTCTATCTTTGGTGCAAAAGCAGGGATTTATAAAGAAGCAGGAGAAGATTACGATATTTATGTAAGATTTAATAAAGAAAACAGATACAATACAAGTGCTCTTTTTAATCAGAAAATCACTTTCAGAGATCAAGCCTCAGGTAAAATAAAAGATATTCCTGTTTCTGCTATTGCAACACAAAAAAATATTTCTGGCTTTAGCGCAATTAAACATAAAGACCTTAAACGTGTCGTTACAGTGTATTCTGCCTTAACACCAGGTTACACAGATGCTGGAGCCATTGTTTCTGTAATTCAAAATGAAATGATTGGTTTTACAGAAAAATCTAATACTGTAAAAATAGATTATACTGGACAAATTGAAGAAGAAAAGAAGCAAATGAATTTTTTAATGGGAGCATTTTTTTCTGGGCTTGGGCTTATATTTTTAATCTTAATATTTCAGTTTAATTCGGTTTCAAAGCCTGCAATTATTATGTTGGCTATATTTTTAAGCCTCATTGGTGTTTTTGGTGGATTAATGATTTCCGGAGCTCCTTTTGTCATCATGATGACCATGATGGGAATCATTTCATTAGCAGGTATTGTAGTAAATAATGGTGTTGTACTTTTAGATTATACACAACTTTTAATCGATAGAAAAAAAGCAGAACAGCGTCTTGATGATTATGAATATGTAGATAGAAACACTTTGTTTGAAGCTATAGTAAAAGGTGGGAAAGCACGTTTGCGACCTGTTATATTAACAGCTATTACAACTATTTTAGGATTAATTCCATTAGCTATTGGGTTTAATATTAATTTCTATACTTTGTTTAGTGAGTTTAATCCAAATATATATATTGGTGGCGATAATGTTATTTTTTGGGGACCTTTAGCAAAAACTGTAATTTATGGTTTAATTATAGCGACATTTTTAACATTAATTCTTGTGCCCATTTTATTCTTTCTAATTACCAAGTTTAAAATGTGGTTAAAAGGAAAGACTGCACCCAAAGCGGTTTCAAGTGAAGCCTAGAAACTAAAAAAACCGAAGTAATATTACTTCGGTTTTTTTAAAAGAGTAAATAAAAATGAATTTAGAATTTAAAGGTTATTCCAGCATTTAAAACCGTTCCGTTAAATCCAAATTGGTTGACTTCCCAAGGATACTTAAAGCGTCCACCAAGATCAGTAACAAAATCTCCTTTAGTGTCAATAACATCTGGAAATACATTAAGTAAATTATTAGCAGAACCATAAATTGTAACCTTCTTTGATATCTCGTAATTAACAATTAAATCTGTAATAATTTTTCCAGCAAATGTTTGATCCTTTGTTGGATCACTGGCATGTTGCCAAGTTACTTCTCCAAAATAAGTGTTATTTAAGATAAGTTTCCATTTATTAATATTATAGTCGAATCCTATAAGTACTTTAGATTTCGGTCTGGCAGAAATAATCCTGGATTGTTCCTTGCGGTTAAAAATTTCATATCCATTGGCAGCTAATAAAGCTGGTGTATTAATAGCACCATCAATTTTAGTTTTATTAAAATTAGCTGATAATGCAATTCCTAATACTCCTTCTCCTAATTCTATATTTCTATAATTAACAACCAAATCAACACCTGAAGTATTAGTGTTAACAGCATTTACAAAGAATTTTAAGCTTGTAATTGAATTATCTATCAAAATTTGTTCAACAGGATTTGTAGTTCCTCCATCTCCATCAAATCCAATTTCTCCAGTAAATAATACTCTATCATCGACTTTTACATTATAAAAATCTACCGATAATGATAAATTAGGAATAGGTTTATAGGTAATTCCTGCAGAAATATTTTTTGAAGTTTCTGCAGTTAATTGTGGCACCCCTAATCCATCTCTAATAATTGGATCTACATTATTAAAGGTTCCTTGATTAGATACAGTTCCTCCAGAAACCAATGTTTGTATATTACTTAAATAAATTTGGTGTAATGAAGGTGCTCTAAATCCTGTACTATAAGATGCTCTAATTGCACCTTGATTATCTCCTAATTTATAACGTCCATTAATTTTCCAAGATGTGTTGTCTCCAAAGTCGCTAAAATCTTCATATCTAATTGCTCCTCCAATTAAAAACTCTTCAGTCGGTTCCCATTCTAAATCTGCATATACTCCGTAATTATTTCTTGTTGCACTAACTTCATTACTTGGCTGTAACCCGGGGAAAGATTGCACACCGCCTCCAAAATAGGAATCGGGTTCTCCTGCAGTAGCAGTAAATTTCTCTTTTTTTAATTCAGCTCCAAAAGCAATATTAAATTGATTATAGCTTTTTGAAATATCTAAATTTGCAAGTGTATTGCTAAACGTATAAGCTCCAACATCAAACGTTGTTGGGCTGTTTGCTCCCAAATCTAGGTTTATACTATTATTTACTTCATAATCTACAGAATTTCTACCATGAGTTCCACTTAAATCTATGTTAAAGCCATTCATTTCCCATTTAGTCCCTACAGTAATATTATTATCTAATATTTTCGTTTCAAATGTTGGCTGAAACCCTTGATATGTAGTCCCAGCTTCATGTAATAAATTAAATGTGTCTGGTATCCAATAAGGTGCTCTGTACAATGCAAAACTTTTGCCTGTTCTATAAGTTAATCCTCCAAAAGTGTAAAACTCTCCATTACCATTTTTAAAAGGAATTCCCGCATTAAAAAACACATCAGTTTTTTTTATTTCTGGTTGCCCAATAGTCATTCCCAAGTCTGGGTTTGCTTGTAACCAAGGTGTAGTACCATTTAGGATATCATCATCACCAAATATAACTCCAAATAAACCATCACCACCAGGTACTCCAGATCTATCTGTTTCTTCTTGCTCATAATATGCAAATGTTAGATTAATATAGCCTCCATTATCACCAACATTAAGCGCTGTATTTAGATCTGCTCCAAAAGTAAACCCATCACCTTCAGTAGTAATACCAGAGGTAGTATTAACAGTTGTGTATTCTACATTCTTCTTTAAGACCATATTAATTACACCTGCAATTGCGTCTGAACCATATTGGGCAGAAGCACCGTCGCGCAAGACTTCAATTCTTTCAATTGCTGCTGCTGGAATACTTTTTAAATCGACTCCAACTTCTCCTTTACCTGGTGTGTCATTAATGTAAACTAAAGCACTTTGATTCTTACGTTTACCATTAACCAACACCAATGTTCTACTTGGTCCCAAGCCTCTTAAGTCTGCTGGATCGAAATGTGCTGTTGCATCAGAAATTGTTTGATTTGTTGAATTGAAAGATGGTACTTTATAAGTCAGCATCTTATCTACGGTAGGCTGTCCTGTATTTCGTAGTTCTGCTACACTAATATTATCAATAGGTACAGGAGAATCCAAAATGGTTCTAGGCTTTGCTCTGTTACCTACCAAAATAATTTCACCCAATGCAACCCCAGATTTCATAGTAACATTTACTGTGCTTTCACTAACTGTGACTTCTTGTGTATCGAAGCCAACATAAGAAAATACTAATACATCTCCATTGCTTGCACTAATCGAGTAATTCCCGTCAAAATCTGTAGTCGTTCCAGTTGTCGTGCCCTTGACAACTATAGTTACTCCAGGTAAGGGTTGTGATGAATCATCTAAAACAGTACCTGATACTGTTTGTGCATTCATAAAATTTGATATCCCAAAACAGAACATCAAAAGGATTAAGTAATTTTTTAGCATAATATTGTTTTTATGTGTTTTTAACAAAACAACTAAAAAAATATGTCAATTTCAACTATTAGCTAAAGAATTTTGCTGCTTATATAAAACTAATCTAAATAAAAAGAAAGAAAAATCAGTTCTTCAATGTCTAATCAATTATCTCTTTTTTTCAAATTTATTATTTACAAGGGATTTAGACCAATCCTAAAATAATTTTGCAAAACTGCATTGTTTTCTTTTGAAAGCATAGAATTTTCTCTAATTAAGGATTATTTTGCTAAAACATTAAACTA
>CAYRVY010000017.1:0-15748 GCA_964427695.1 uncultured Flavobacteriaceae bacterium | reverse complement strand
GTTTCTAATGCTTCATGCAAGGTCATTGGAGGAAGTATTGATGGCAATCGTTTTGTTCCCCATTTTCCCCTAATTCAAAAAGAGGTATTTTTGGAAGTAAACGATTAAGATTAAAGTTGATTTCATCCTTACCTATGATTATCGATTCTAGGACTGTTTCAATAATATTTCTTTTTTTATCTCTTTCAAAACTATCCCATTTTTCATAAATATTTTTAGATTCTTTAATAATTAAAGAGGTAGAATTATTTTTATTTGATTCTATCAATATCTCATTTTCAAATTTACCAATTTGTTCTTTAAGTTGTATTGATAATTCATAAGGTTCTTTATGATAATCTTTAAATGATTCTGTTGGGATTTGACCTTGCATGTGAAGATTTAGAATTCTTTTGAGTTCTTCTTTATTTTTAATCTGCTTTCTCTTTAAAATATCTAGCTCTTTTGTTTTGTTCATCAAACTCTTTTCAGATTGTTTAAAGTAAGTTTCTAATTCTTTTTTATTAGAAAGAAATTGAGTTAATCTACTTTTAAACGCTTCATCTAAATCCTCTCTCCTTATCTTATTTGTACATTCTTCATTTGTGCATTTATAATGAGTTAACCTAGATCGTACATTCATTCGACTACCACAATGACAGAAAATATAATTAGTAAATATATGAACCTTCCTATTTGCTATAGGTTTTCTTTTTTTGTCTTGTTCATCAAGGATGTCATTTACCTTTTGCCATATTTCATCATCTACAATTCTAGGGCAAGGTTGAATAATCCATTCTTCTTGTGGTTTTAACTGTGTTGCTTTTGTAACAGTATTTTGTTCAGAGTAGTTTGTTCGCCTCAGACCTTTAGATATTGGGTCTCTTAACCATCGTTTAATAACTCCTCTGCTGAATTTAGCACCGCTACGAGTTCTATGTCCCATATCATTTAATATCCTTGCAACAGTCGTTTTTCTTTCTTCTTTCAGAAATAATTCATACATGAGTTTTCGTATAGGAGCTTCGTCTTCTTTCAAAATTAAGTCCTCTCCTACCCACTTAAAACCAAATTGTGCTTGCCCTCCGAGTTTCTTTCCTAGTTTTGCTCTAATTTCAATGCTCTGTTTTACTCTTGAAGCAATCTCCTCACGTTCCCATTGGCTCATAGCTGAAATGATAGTGTAGAATAACTTCCCTGCTGGACTTGATGTGTCTATGTTTTCATAAATAGAAATTAAGTCAGCATTGTGTGCAGAAAATATGTCACTAAATTCAAGTAGTTGTTTTGTATTGCGCGCAAGCCTTGCAATCTTAGAAAATATTAGTCCTGAGATATATCCTCGTTTAATATCTGAAACCATTCTTTGTGCTTCGGGATGTTCCATTACTGATTTACCAGACACTCCTGCCAAATTATAAACTGTTTTTACATTCCAATTTTTCATTTTGGCATACATTTTAGCCCTTTCCTCATGGTGTTGAGGAGATTCTCCTTTCGCTTGGTCTATAGTTGAAACTCTGATCCAAATACCAACATTTTTCTTTGTCATCTTGTTTGCTTATATAACATTAAATATATGAAAATAAAGTAACAATACATGAGTTATGTTACTTTTTATGAATCTAAATTTTATATTTAAAAACACCCATTAACAGGTGTTTTAAGTTGTCTTATAATAATATGTAATTCCTAAAGAAACAGCATCAAATAGTGCCTCAAAGTAACACTGTTGGCTAGGGTATTTAGGCTTTTGGTATAAAAGAATACGGAAGCTTTTAATATTTTTAGCAATTACTTCAGCAATCTCAAATTTTGATTGTGCTTTCCAGATTTCAAATACTAAACGAATATCCTCCCGCGAATATGAATATACTTTTATTCCTTGATATTTGGCACTAGATGAAATACTTCTTAATAATTGTTTTCCTCTTGAACTTTTCCTTGCGTATTTGCACATTGGATCTTCTAAAATTATTACATCTGGCGAGTACTCTTCCATAAGCTTTGTAATCTCATAAATAATTTTGGTATTATCAATAGGACTAATCCCAACCATTTTCTTTTTAAGAATTGTTAATGGCCCTTGCATTAGTGCATAGGCATACCCTTTTGAATTTGGATAGACCGATAAAACTATCTCAAAGTTTTCTTCAAGTCCTTTACAGTTCATAAGTAGTATTGATTAATCTATTGACAAAACTATTGATGTATTCTATTCTATTGCTACTCTTTGGTGGTTTCTCAACTTCTAGTTGAGTAATAAGTTTCTGACTTCGTGATTTGAGTTGTTCTTGAAGAGCTTTAAATTCTTCAGCGAATAATTGAATAAGTGACGCATCAAAGAGGATATGATACAAGAGAATAATTTTGACACTTGGCTTTCTAATACCTTTTTCAATTTTAGAAAGATTCCCAGTATCGATATTTAGTAAGTATGCTACATCATGTAATGTTATGTTAGCATCAGTTCTAAACTGAGATAGAGAATTTATTTTTTTTATCATAGTTCTATTGGCGTTGATTGTTTAAGCAGTCAACGCCTTTAGTATTATAGAGAAATGTAAAATGCGATATACTATTGAAAGAAAGTCAATGTGACAAAATATATTTAAAATAGTGGATATGCTGTTTACAAGACCAAAAATCCATATCTATACTGCATCTACATTTTAATAGTGAATGCATCTGCATTCACAAAAAGAATTAGTATAGATATGGATTCACATTTTTTTTAAATTACATTATCTGAGTTTTACTTTTCATGTGCCAATTTTTTTTCTTGTATTAATTCATCTATTTGTTTAACACAAGATAAGGTTTGCTTAAAGTTGAGTGGGTTTTGTTTTCTTAGTTTTGTATAAGTTAGTTTTGTATTGTTACTTTTTGTAACAGGGTCTTGTGTGTTTTTTACACTAGGCTTAGGTGAAAAAGTAATAAGAGTATCTGATATTCCATAATACACGCGTTCTTTCCCTCTTCTCTCGCTTGGATACACAAGTTTATCACCTGAACGAGATGTTGCCTTAATAAGTCTTTTTGTAACCAGCATTTCAATGCCTTGTGATACTGACTTTGGAGATAATCCTGTTTTATTTGCAAGAAACTTTTGGCTCATCCAGTCTCGTTCTTTTCTATTACCATTCTCATCAACCCAACCCAATGTTTGCCTTATCACGACTAAAAGCACTTTCAATTCTTTTTCTGAAAGTGCTTTTAAATATATATCGAAAAGCTTATTTGGCACTTGAGTTGTTTTGCGATAATACATATCTCAAGACTATAAATTTTAGCTAACATATATAGTGTAATTTGATTGTCTTAAAATTGTAATTCTGTATTAAGTGGGTGCTTAACAATTTGCTCTCTCAAATGTTCAACACTTGCCGACAGGTAGATAGTTGTTGTCTTAATATCACTATGCCCCATCATCTTAGACAAAGAATATATATCGCATCCACCTTCCAACATAAGAGTTGCGAAAGTATGTCTAAGTTGATGTAAGTTAAAAGTTATCCCCGAAGCTTCTCTCAATTTGAGCACAAGCTCTTTTAATCCAGAAGCACTTAAACCCCTATTTCTATTTGAACAAACAAAGAACTCAGGACAAATTTTGTTCTGTTTTTTACGATCAGTTAAATATCTATTTAAACTTTTAGCTAAGGTAAAAGTCATAGGTATTACGCGATCTTTATTTCCTTTTCCTTGCCTTACAAAAATGCTTAAATTTTCAATATCTAAGTCTGCATACTTCAAATTTAATAATTCACTCTTACGAAGACCTGCAAAAAGGAAAAGGGAGAAGATTGCGTGATTCCTGTATTTAAGATTCTTGTGAGTATAGGGATAGTTATACGCAATTTCCAAAAGTTTCATAGCATCTTGTTTCTTCAGTTTTTTTGGTAAACTTTTCTCTAAACGAGGAACTTCAATGTCTTGTGCATGATTTTTATCTAAATATTGGTTTTTCACGCACCACCGAAAAAACACAACCAAGGTCATATGGTAGGTTCTATAAGTTTGTGCTTTCCATTGTCTTTTTACACGTCCATTTAGAAAGAATTGTAGAACCATTTTTTCTGTTACTTCACCAATGTCGTTGATGTTCGTATTTTTAAAAAAGAATGAAACTTTTTCTCGATATCGCCTAATTGTTTCTTTTGAAACACCACGAATATAGTGTGCATAATGACAAAACTCCTCTAGTAATAATTCAATAGTCATATCCATTTTGGGTATTAATCTATCGTAATTACAAGAGGAGTTTTATCTTTTTTACTGCCCCGTCTGGTTATGACGTGCTAGCAAACAGCCGTTTTTTAAGCCAAAAAATTGGCTAAAAGGTAAAAATATATGGGGTTTAGGTGGACCTGACAGGACTCGAACCTGCCACCTCCTCAGTGCAAGGTCTATCAAAGGTTAATATTCCCTAAAACGTCATTTTATAACAGTTTTAGAGGATTCTCCGATGATTTATTGTCATTTTTGCACCACCACATCAGTAACTCTATTTCTCTGAGAATTACGACATTTAATACAGTTAATTTTTATTAAATATCGACACTAAAAGTATACCTCAAAGCGAAATCAAATCAATGTATTTTCTTGAATCCTCTGAACGAATGGATCTCAAATAGCGTTCAGTCATTTTATAAGACGAGTGCCCAAGTACTCGCATAATACTAACAAAATCTGCGTTGTTCCTTGCCATAGTACAGGCAAAGGTGTGACGAAACTGATGCATATGGAACTTTACCCCTGATAGTCTATTATATTTAGTAACCCATGATTTGAGACCATGAGTACTTAAACCTTTGTCTTCTTTAGTTGAAATAATAAGAAATTCAGAAGTGAAACATAATGATTTTCTCTCCTGTAGGTAATCTTTGAGGTAACCTTCCAGATTAAAATGGATAGGAATAAATCGACTTTTTTTTGATTTTGAGGTTCTTCCGTTTATATGAAGTATTCGTTTCTGTAAATCAATGTCTTGAATTCGTAGCGAGAGTAGCTCACCTTTACGAATACCTGTATATACAAATAGACCAAGAATTAAAAGATCGCGTCTTAAATGAAGATAGTTATTACTATGAGTTATAATTGCAGTTATAATCTTCCCCATTTCACCCTCGGATAAAATTTTGTAGTCATCATAAACTGGTGATACTGGTTTTACCACTTTTGAAGACACTGAATACTGCTTTAAATAGCCATTGTTTTCAAGCCAACGGACAAACGCAATAAGTTTGTTATAATATGTCCTTATTGTAGAGGCTTTAACCCCAGTTTTAATTTGATTTACTCCGACTATACGTTTCCTGTTACTAAGCCTTTTGAAAAAGATATTAAAGATGTTTGGAGTAATATCTTCCAAAGAACTTATCTCTGGCATTATTTTTTGAAATGTTGCAAAAACCTCTCTATAACTTTTTAGAGTTTCTGATCGGAGGCATTTAGTGTATTGACATTCGGAGATATAGAGATTAAAGATATATTGAAGGTTATTTGTATTCACTATGTTGTTCATGTGAATAGAATACTCGCATAATAAATTCTAATATACTATTAAAAACATAGTTGAATTGACATATATTTTTAGAGATTTTTCTTCCCTTAATTCTTAGTATGCTAGCTGAAGGTGAGGTTGATTGAACTAATAGATGTTAAATTAATCTCTTTTTATTTCTCGGCATAAATTCAAATAATTTTTTTCCAATTCTTTATATATATTTTCATCAGGAGTATTTTTAGTAGCTTTTTTTGCTAATTGCATAATTTTCTTGTGATACTTATTTTTATTATCATATTTCGGCATATTTATATTGAAATTGATACTATATGACCTTGTACTATAAGTGAATTTAAAATAATCTTTAATAATTGGAGTATTTAGAATTCCACACAAGAAGTATGCTTCCTCTTCTGTTATATCTCTACCATCTTTATCTTGACTGATATAGGGACAATGTTTAGCGCAAATTGGCATAATTTCTTCTCCCCAAGGAGTTGTTATTTTAGAAACAACTGTAGCACTTAACTTTGTATTATCTCTAAATGTAACTTTGAAAGGTGAGAAAGTATATTTGCCGACCTTTGAAAGTGAGTAAAAAGCTTTTCCTCTTGAAATAGTTAAACTCCTTTTAGATTGTTTTCCAATCAGCTTTTTATTATTTGATAAATAATTAAACAAGCTTGGACTTTGCTCAATTAATTTATCAACTTCTATTGAAACCGTTTCGTTTTCTTTATATGGAAAAATACAATAATTATTATTTGCTTTTATGCCAAATGGTATTATTTCAGGAGCTTTTATTACTGGCTTAATAAATCTAGTTTCTAATTTAACTGGCAATCCTGCGAGAGATTTATATTTTGAATTTTTAAATTTAGAAGGTTGAAACATAAATGTATCTTTATCATTTAATGCTTCTTTGGGCTCAATAAAATAAGTTTCCGCTGGAGTAAATTCTACTCCACTTCTTGCTTTATAGAAACAATTTCCAATTATTAAATTATAATCACTTTTTTTGTTGATGTACTCTTCTTCAAAAGTTGTATATCCAGTACGTTCTTTGTCCATTTGAAAAGCTTTTGAAAACGATTTTTCAAAATGAGAATTTACTTCATTAAAAGTTTGTTTAGAGTTTATTTCAGATAGTGGAATACCTCTTTTCTTTTTAATTACTGTAATTGGAATTCCATTATCAAAATAATCGACAAAATCATTACTGTAATAGTAAGTCATAAATTTTTCTTGAGTGTCTACAAATGGATTCCCCGACTTAGTCCAATCATCTAGTTTCTGTAAATACATTCTTTTGTTGTTCTCTACGTCGGTATAAAAATTTCTAAAACCAGCATAAGAATCTTGTGTCATCAAGGTTTGGGGCATTAAAAACGCAAGTATCCCGTTTTTTGATAACCAAGTTGAAGCAGTTACGTTTGCTATTAATGCACAAATATTTAAACTTATTGCTCCCATATATGTTTGACCAGAAAATAAATGACGGTCAACACATAAACTTTTAATTTTTTCGGCATAAGCTTGTGGTAAAAATTCCCATTTAATCCAAGGCGGATTACCAACAATTATGTCAATATTTTTAATTCTTGCTACTAACATAAAGTTCGCAACAATTCTTATCCAAATCCCATCCCAATTATTTTGGTGAAGTTTTACGAGTTGTTTTGATAATGATTTTATATTTTCTTTTACATCATTATTAATATCGCTTGCAGAAAAGTTTTGTACAAATTTATTGTAGACAAGTTCGGAATCTTCTGTTTTGATAATGGCTTGTATTTGGCTCATTAACGAAAAAAAGTTTTTACTTTCAACAAATTTACTTGGTAGTAAAACTTGTATGCTTTCTTGTTTAGTATTTACAATGTATTCGTAACAAATTGAATTACCAATTTTTACTTTATTTGGAATATTAGCAGAATCCCCCAAATAGATTGGAATTTCTATATCATCATTGTTAATTAAAGGTTTAATAGATAAGTAAAAACAAACTTTAGCAGTTAATACAGAAAGTGGATTAATATCTACACCTTTAACACGCTCTAAAATTGAGTTTAGAAGTTTTTTCTTTTCTGAATTTGAAAGACTGATAATATCTTTTTTGTCAATTATATTTCTAATAAGAGCCATAACAAAAACACCGCTTCCACAACAAGGATCAACTGCAGTAAAGTTTTCATTATTAATAAGACTTATACTTCGCTTCACAACATAATCAGCAAGCCAAGATGGAGTAAAATATTCGCCTAAACTATGTCTGACTTCTGATGGCATAATTTCCATATATAAGCCTATGAAAATATCAATAGTACTATAACCATGTTTATAAAAGCTAATAGAGTAGCCTTCAAGAATATGAATGATTTTTAATATTATTTCAGATTCTTCAACACTCCATATTTCTTTATCACAATACCAAGAGAAAAAATCTCCTTCAAGTAAGTTTCTTATTCCTCCAGTCTGAAAAACATAACCATCTTCTATATATTGAATAAATTGTCTAAGTGTATCAGAGTCAATATTGGAAAGGTCAGAAAAGTATTCAATATCTTTATTGAACTCTATTTTTGTGACAACTTTACAGGCAATTAATTTTACAATTATTGCGTAGGTTGTTTGTAATGCAAAAAGAGCTTTATAATCTGTTTCGCTATCATTTATTTTAGTCCCAAATAATTTTCCGAGTGCTTTTCTTCTTTTGTTTATATCATCATTCTGACCTTTGTCAGTTTCTGATAAATGAAACAATACCTCCCATTCTTGAAATAACATAGATGTCTTATCTGATTTTTTTTCGATAAGACTTTTGAATAAATAATTTGCAAGTTCGGATGTTAATTCTGTCCTAGAATTTAATTTAAAATCTTCAACAATGTTTTTGGGAACAAATTTTTTGTTATTTAAATCTACTAATGATTGTATTAATTTGTCTAAATCGTTTTCATCAATATTTTTAAAAGATGTCGAATGTAATTCTCCATCTTGAAAATATATGTATCGTATTTTAATACCATCTGTTAATACACCATAATATTCATTACCATCCTCTTCTAATAATTGTGTTAAATATGTAGAAAGTTGTTTAGTTGCTTTTTCTTTATCCTTTTCTTTATCTAGTTTGCCTAGTTTTTTATATTCAATAACTAAATTGTTACACACAGCATCCATTCTTCCTACAAATTTATGTCGGAGAGTAGATTGACTTTCTTCTTTTTTAAAGTCTAAATCAATATTGAAAACGTTTTTTATAAACAAATATATTTCAGACTCAAAAGCGAATGAGGTACTGGCTTCTGTTTGTGACGATTTTGTTCTTTTTAATAATGATGTCAGATGTTCACTTAACTTACATTTATATTCATTACTGTTGAGTATGCTTTCTATATTCATAGATTTAATATTATCACTTTGTTTAAACCAAATTTACTTTTTTTGATTAAAAATAGAATTAGAACGTAAATATTATTATGGAGTTCAAATGTTTTAAACAACCTAAATCAATAATCTAAATATTTATAATTAGTCATTTTCTTTATTTAATAATCAAGCAATTTACTATTAATTATACTAATTTTATCATTAAATATCATTTAATGATATACCTTTTTTACACCTTATAATTCATTGTAGGAACACCTGAAAGCTATACGAACTTGCCAGAAAGACAATTTTCATATAAATTGAGCTACTACTAAGAAGTATACTATGAATGAGAAGTTTTAATTGTCTATTAAAACTTCTCATCTTGCATAGAGAAAAAGAAAAACACCTCAATTCGGGGGTGGTTTTTCTTATATATTGATATGATATTTTTATATTTTCTGGATAATATCCTTATCAATAGAATCAATAAATTTAGAAACAGGACTATTCACAGTATTGATAAAATATATTCTTTTCTTTGCCCGAGTAAGAGCTACTAACATTTGATAGATTTCACTGTCTTGAATAGTTTTCTTCGACGGAAGTTTCCCTTGATCAAAACCAATCAGGAACACGACATCGGCACCCAGACCTTTCGCCCTAAGAATACTGCAGACAGTAACTTCAAGATTTGATAAGGGTCGAGGGAGGTTGTTGTTTTCTGACACCAATTGGTTCATTAATAGGTCTCTATCAGAAGACTTTTCAATTACAATTGCTTCCTGAACCTTCTCAATCGATGAGTCAGCTATTGCTTTAACTTTCGACGGTGGCTCATGTATTAACTTGTCTATTGTCTTTGAATTAGCAATATGTAGTTTTTTAAACTTATCAGTCAAATCATTTAGAAAGCCATCAGGGTCCGAATAGTGTTCTGTTAAAATACTCTGCAAATCAATATCCGCACTACTTCCAGCAAGTAAACGCCAAGCAAGAATCGAGTTTATCTCTCGGGTTAAAAATCTGTATGCAGAAACAATTTTTTGATCGATATTGAAAGCTTTGGGCTTACTCTTAGCATGATCAACATTACTGAAACCGAAAGAACGAAACTTTCTAGCTATTGATAATAGTATACGTTGGCAAGTTTGAGCTTCCCCAATTATCAGTACAGATTTTATCTTTTGAGTTTCAAGAATTTGTTCGAGTTGTTCCCTTATCTTATACGGAATGGAACCTGGGGTAACACTCTCCATTAAATACACTTTCGAATTTAGATCGCCATCTTTCTTTTTTTCTGGCAGATAACAGATAAAGTCTTTTTTAATTCTTTCATTGCCTTCATCATTCAGGCCGTAGCCATTAACAATGTCGTGGAAGGCATCAATGATGGGCTTTGTACAGCGTGAGCAGAATCGTAGTGAATGACTTTCAAATTCAATATTTTCTTTACCAAATTTATCTCGAATGTATTTTGGTGACGAACCTTTAAATTCATACAACGCTTGATCGTCATCACCAACAATCAATATTTCGTTCTTCGTTGCAAGCAGATCAATAAATTCGGCCTCGATTTCATTGAAATCCTGAAACTCATCAATAAGAATGAGATCAAACTCAGGAATTTTTTCGGGAGATTCTTTGCAAATTTGTACTGCATAAAACACAACATCATCGTGACCAACAGCTTTATAATGCAGAGTACGCTCTTTGTAATTTTCGTCACCGATTAGAAAATCAGTAATGCCATTTATTTTAAGATCCTCCTCAATTACTTCAGTAATATATGGATAATATTCCCATTTCTCAGAACAGTGGTTCAAAAAAAATTGCCTAGCAAAACCATGTAGAGTATGTGTGTTGGCTAAACCTGCCAAATCATCGGCCAAAAAATCCCCCAACTTCCCAATGAATGTAATGGCAAGAAAGTTGGTTTTGCCCTCTTCTTGTTTCTTCTTTATTACCTGTTCAAAAAGATAGCTCTTGCCTGTTCCCGGTCCCGCTACTACTACTTTTCTACTGTGTGTTGAGTTGAGTATATTATCTACATCTGAGCTTCGCTCAGTATCGTAGTCGATTTTCTGCTTTTCTTCCATCAATTATGACTATAGCTTAAAACACATGTAAAATAAAGCTTTTTTCTCAATCAAAAAACTTCTTATCCCCATCAATAATGATATTTATAAACTGTAAAAAGGGTCACCATTATTAATCGGGGAGAGATTATACTTGATAAAAATAGTAAATAAATAAATTCCTACAAAGAAGTCTAGAAATAAATTCAAAATAGTATTTATTAACTGACAAGAAAAAAATACTATTTTACTATTTGAACATATTCATACTTGGGTGATGAATCAAAACCCAGACATCACATACTTTGCTAAAACAAATTTTCGCGATGAAAGGAATGTCTTTGGTATAAAACAAAAGGATAGAGAGAACCACACCTATATCATTGGAAAGACAAGTACAGGGAAAACTAATTTACTTAAAACTAAAATTCTTCAAGACATTAAATTTAATAGAGGGCTTTGCCTTTTTGATATTCACGGAGATTTAATTGATGAAATACAACATCTTCTTCCACAAAGAATAAAAGAAGATGTTGTATTTCACCAACTTAGTTCTTTATGCAGTTTTGAAAACTCTTCATGTAAAAGTATTATCTTTTGTCCAGAAGATTTTGCGGCTTTAAATTTCTCTTTTGCCTTTTCAGAAGATATTAAATAATCTGTCCTATATCCCTTAACAAACATTAAACTATCTTGTTCTGGATCATAATAATTTCCCATTATTCTATTATTCATTTTAAGATTTTCATCAAATTGGAAAATATATTCTCCTCTACCTGAAGATTTATTTAGTTTAACTATTCTCTTTTTATCTCTCAATACATCTATCTCTGTATCTTTATTTTCATATCTGCTTATTCTGTCATAATCGTAAAAGAATGATTTTATATCTTGAAAAAACTCTCCTACTTTATTATAGAAGAGTCCTATGTATTCTAAATCGTTAAAATTGTAACTGTCATTTTCTTTGTTAGGTAAAATAGAGTTTTGTTTAATTCTAAATATCTCACCAAGAATCTTAAAATTGAAGTTTTCAAAACAAATTTCGACTAGTGTATATTCAAGAAGCCTATCTATATTAAAAGTAGCCACAAAATACTCTCCCTCAATAAAATTTGATTTTAAGAGTTCATTACGCATAGAACTTGAATTAATCATTTTGTTTTTTATTCTATTTTCAATATAAAATGTAATTGCTGAAAATAAAACTGTACTAAAAAAAAGAATAGCAATGAAAATAAAATATTCATTCATTCCGACTTTTCCAGAAATAGCATCGTCTGATTTGAAAATTTTGTATAAAAATATTGTTATAATTATATTATTTAACAAAGCAATAGCAGCAAAAACTATTCTATCATAGTTTCTAATTATACTATAATTTTTTTCATATAATTCTCTAGAAGCACTCATCTATTTTTAATTTGGATATAAATATAAGGAGGTGAATTCGAATTAAGTCTTGATACAGTTTCTTTATCTGAATTTTTGGGATATGTATCTTTCAGCTCGTGGATTTTTTCAATAACAAATCTTGATTCAAAAATTAAATTCGATAATTCAGTCAAACTTTTGTGATAATCATAAAAAGTGATAAAATGCTCATTATTCTTTGCATCATTTAACACAACCCTTATTGGCATATATTCTTCAAAATATAATTCTGATTTCATATTTGTTTGGTATGTTGAGAATACTTTTGTCCTGTAATTTGGATGAGTTTCTAATATTAGCACTCTCCCATTCTCTTTTAGAAGTGATTTGCAGTTCTTTAATATTTCTAAACATTCCTCTCTATTATCTATAGTTATTAGAACGAATGAAAGAATAATTATATCGTATTGTATGTTTAAATTTTCTATATTGGAGAAAAATTTAACATTAATATCATTAGGGCATTTTGAAATAGCTTCATCAATAATATTAGTATTTGGGTCATAACAATGTAATTCTCCGTTAAACTTTGGGCTGATATGCTTTAACAATTCTCCTTTCCCACATCCATAATCTAGCACTAAAGCTTCATTATTATTGTTAATTATGCTCGCCAAATACGGATGAGCCAAGTAAGTCCTGAGTTCGTTATTGACTTCAAAAAAATTATTCAAGTTTGGACCTTTCCAAAAGTTTTTAGTTACAAGCTTATTCATAATCATAAATCTATCTTTTCAACCAAGATACAATTAAATATACCATAGGTGTATCAATAATAGCAATTAATAATTTAAACAAATATTGCCCAATAATAAGTCCAAACAAAGCATCATTAGGAACTATTCCATAAAATGCAACAAGAATAAATATCAAAGTATCGATAAATTGTGAAGTGAAAGTCGATAAATTATTTCTCAACCAAAGGTATTTATCTTTTGTAATTTTTTTCCAAAAATGAAAAGCCCAGATATCGTGATATTGAGAAATTGTATAAGAACACAAACTACCGAGGATTATTCGAGGGACAATTCCTAGTACAAGTTCATAGGAAGGTTGATTAGATACCCAAAAATCTGCAGGTGGTAATTTTACAGCTACAAAAGAAAAAACAACTACTAATAAATAAGCTACCCAACCAAAATATATTAATTTATTGGCTTCTTTTCTTCCAAACACCTCAGAAATTACATCAGAAATCGCAAAAGTAATGGCATAAGACAATGCACCGACTGTAAAAGTTAAAGATAATATAGTCGTGATTTTAGCCGAAATTAAAAGAGATGTAGTCAATGAACTTATGAATGTTATAAATAATAACATTTTTTTATCTTGAGTATTGAGTTTCAGTATTTTCATATTTTTTTCGGTTTGATTTTATCGCTAATGAGACATTAAGATTATGCTAGCTCGTTGTTCATTAATAAATAACTAAAATAAAATTGTTCAAAGCGCCAAAAAAAGAATATACTTATTGAATATCAAACAATTAAAAACACGAACGATTTTCAAGCAAATTACGATAAAATTTTAAAAGTCTCCCTTTTAATTACAAAAAGAGAATGGTTTTTAACCATATTACTTTTTGATAATGGTTTTACTTGAGGCATGTTTTAATGACACCAAACATAAGGATTTTGTCTTTTGATATTAAGCAATATAAAATAGCCTTGTTAATGCAAATAAATAGTTTAAGAGAAAGTAATGTTTGCTTGAAAGTATGAAATAATAAAAATCTTACACAAAAGCCTGTTAATGATTTCAAAATAGTAATTATTTACTGACAATAAAAAAATACTATTTTACCCTTTGAACATATTCATACTTGGGTGATGAATCAAAACCAAGACATAACATACTTCGCTAAAACTAATTTTCGAGATAAAAAACAACTTTTCGGAATAAAACAATCTGACAGGGCTTTTCATACTTACATCATTGGTAAAACAGGAACGGGAAAAACTAACTTACTTAAAACTAAAATTATTCAAGACATTAAATTTAATCGTGGTCTTTGTCTTTTTGATATTCACGGAGATCTTATTGAGGAAATACAACATTTTCTTCCACAACGGAGAAAAGAAGATGTTGTATTTCTGAATATTCCAGACAAAAACTTGTTACTTGGTTACAATCCTCTAAAAAGAGTGTCGTATGAGAAGCGTTCTTTAGTGGCTAGTAGCATATTAGAATCTTTTGAACGTCTTTCCTCTTCAAAATCTTGGGGAGCAAAATTGAGTCATATTTTACGTTTTATCCTCTTAACATTACTTGACCAACCAAAGGCAGATTTTTCTGATATTCTTCGAATAATGAGAGATAAAGAATATAGAAAAAGCTGTTTAAAAAATATTGTGAACAATGATGTTAGAGAGTTTTGGACGAAAGAGTTTTATCAATACACCAAATTTGATTTAGTACCAATCTATAACAAAATTGGAGGGTTCTTGGCTCACCCTGCTATTAAAAGAGTTTTAGTAGATAATAAAGATAACGTTTCGCTTCGCAAGATAATGGATGATAAAAAAATACTTTTAGTAAACCTTAGTAAAGGTGCAATAGGTTCAGATAGTGCCTACCTATTAGGCTCACTCATACTTTCTTCCTTAACTTCTGCATCATTCAGTCGCATTGATACTCTTGAAAAATTAAGAGTTCCTTTTCATATTTACCTTGATGAGTTCCAAAATTATACCAACCCCTCTTTAGTAAATATGCTCTCTGAATTACGAAAGTTTAAAGTTACCCTCACACTTGCACACCAATACTTAGACCAACTAGAGCCTTATATTAAAAGTGCTGTTTTGGGAAATGTAGGAACTATTATTTCTTTTCGCTTGGGAGCTTTTGATGCTCAATATATGATGAAAGAATTATTTAAGGAATATCAACCTATTTTTTCTATTGGCGATTATGTAAATCTTCCAAATTATGAAATATACCTCAAGCTAATGATTGACGGTAAACCCAGTAAACCATTTTCCGCTTCTACTATTTTATACAAAGACTATTTCTGACAATTTTTTGATACTATGTCTCCCATCTTAGAAAGCTCATACTGGCTATGAATTAATCTTTAATAAAATAGCTATGGATAATAACGAAATGACTAAATATCTCAATGAGATATGCACTGAACCAAGAGATAGTATAAAAAAAGCAGTTGCACAGGAAGCTCTCTCTTACACATCAGATGAACTAACATCATTCTTTAATGATTTGTTGAACTTTGGATGTCAAAGTGGAATGATTAGTATATTAATCTACTATTCAGACACTCATCAATTTTTTCAAAAACACTATTCAGAAATTGAAGAACTGAGACAAGAATATGAGGAATGTAATGGAATTATTTTACAACCTCAAGGAGATTTAA
>CAYRVY010000016.1:0-16299 GCA_964427695.1 uncultured Flavobacteriaceae bacterium | reverse complement strand
TGTGGTAAAATAAGAGTATCAAGGTCGTTGTCTTTCCATTTTTTGGTTTTATGCTTGGCACTTTCATATTCTGTGAGCCTTTAAAAGTGATTCCTTTTGCTTCTTCCAGACGTTCTAAATAGCGACTTTTAACAGCATCGAAATCTCGAACTGCTCTATTTGCTTTGCCAAACTTAAATTTTAAAATAAATTTTGGAAGACTCATCGCTGTATTTAATGGCTTAATGCTTTGTAAAAGATGTAGTGTTTGTTGTCCTGTAGTCCATTTACCTTCTGGACCTGTTTCCCAACTTTCGATATCTTGTTGTTCTAACCAACTAAAAAGCATTTGGTGTTTGCTTTCGAGTAAGTCTGCTATTGCTTCTTTATCCATCATTTCCCTTTTTTATACAAGGGAATAAGATATGAAACATTATATCCTAAACCTATTCCGAAACGTCCACTATCATAAGTACGTCCAAATCCTGGAATGTATATATTCTCGAAGTTATTGGGTTCTGTTTCGGTTATTCTTCCTTTAAGTTGTATGTTAAGACCAATAAAGAGATTGTTTAATACTTCGGCTTTAATACCAAAAATTAATTCTACCCAAACTGCAGATAGCCCTTTAATTTCGGTGCTTTCTGTAACTGTAGTTTGTGGAAAATCATGATTGGTATTAAATATGGTATAGCTATTTACGGTTTGACTAAAAGAACTTACACCGACACGCAAACCACTATAAATCATGTTTTCCATATCGAGCCAATTTTTATACATATTGTAATCTATTCCCGCTTTAAAATAACTCCCTTTTGCAGTAGAGTTTAAAAACTCGACTGAAGTTGTTTTTTCTTCGGTACCCAATTCTCCAGCGATGTATAAATTTTTAGAGTATCTATAGTCTGCGTTTATTTCAAAACCTGTATAGTTATCATCTATAAAAGTCCTTACAAGCTTGTTTAAATCTGCTCCAAACCTTAAACCGTATTTTTGTTTGAATTTGATGGAGTCTTGTGGCTTGTCCTGATTATTTTCAGAATCGTTTTGTGATTGTGCTGAAAAAATAATCAGCAAAACAAAACTTATACTAATGCAATATTTTAACATGAGCTGAGATTTCATTTTCTACTGTTGAATTTATTATATCAGAATCTATAATCCAATTATCACTATCAAGTTCCACACTAATAGTGATATTATTAAAAATGGTTTTAAAACCACAAGCACGAGACACATACACATCTTCTCTTTCGTAGGTTATGGTAACTATATCTGGATTACCTAATGTTGCATCAGCACTATTATAATCTTTATGAAACACAAATTTAGTAAGGTTTACATCTGTTCGTAATGGTAAATTAATAGAATCTGTAGTAACTCCATTTATTCCAGATAATACGAACACATCATTATTTTCATCCAAACTGGTAATTCCAAGATCTGAAACATTTTTTGTATCATCCTGACTGGAAGCATCATAAAATCTTAAAATAAGTTTGGGTGTAGTAGGAGTAGCTTCGGCACAAATATCATCTTTTTCGCAGCTCAAGGTTATTGAAACAAAAATAAAAGTTAGAAAAATTAAAATTGAGATTTTTTTCATGTGTTTAAATTTTTACTTTTAAGTGGTAACACATGCTGTTCGCTATTTATTATTTTTTTTTGCATCAAATTTTTATATGCTCGTTTCATAAGCCCTCTCTGTCCTTCGGACATCTCTCCCAAATGGGAGAGAATTTTTTAGTTTAAATTATTACTTATCTTTTTTCCAAAAGTACAACATTTTCTACATGATGCGTTTGTGGAAACATATCTACAGCTTGTGTTTTTATTACTTTATATGTTGCATTCATTAAAGCCAGATCTCTGGCTTGAGTGGCGCTATTGCAACTTACATAAACTATTCTCTTTGGAGCAATGTTAAGTATTTGTTGAACAACACTCTTATGCATTCCGTCTCGTGGTGGATCAGTTATAATGACATCTGGCTGACCGTGTGTTTTAATAAAATCGGCATTGAATACTGATTTCATATCTCCAACATAAAATTCAACGTTTTCTATGTTATTTAATTGTGCATTTTCTTTTGCTGCAGTTATAGCTTCAGGAACTGACTCAATGCCAATAACACGCTTTGCTTGTTTTGCCACAAATTGTGCAATGGTTCCTGTTCCTGTATATAAATCGTAAACCAGTTCGTTACCTGTTAATCCAGCAAACTCTCGAGTAATTTTGTAAAGCTCGTAAGCTTGATCAGAATTGGTTTGATAAAATGACTTGGCATTTATTTTAAAGTTTAAACCTTCCATTTTTTCAAAAATATGGTCTCGTCCATGATAACAAATCACCTCTTGATCGTAAATGGTGTCGTTAGCTTTTTCGTTAACGACGTATTGTAAAGAAGTAATTTCTGGGAATTTTTCTGAAAGAAAATTTAATAACAATTCACGTTTTGTTTTATCGTCATTAAAAAATTGAATCAATACCATAATCTCATCAATACTCGTAGTGCGAATCATTAAAGTACGAAGTAATCCTGTTTGTTGTCTGGTATTGAAAAAAGTTAAATCATTTTCAACTGCAAAGCGTTTAACAGCATTTCTAATAGCATTTGAAGGATCTGCCTGTAGGTGACATTTTTTTACATCCAGAATTTTGTCCCACATTCCGGGAATATGAAAGCCTAAAGCGTTTCGGTCTCCTAAATCTTTATCTGATTGGATTTCTTCTTGTGTTAACCAACGAGAATCACTAAACGAAAACTCCATTTTATTTCTATAAAAATAGTGCTTTTCAGAACCTAAAATAGGCGTAACCTCTGGGAGTTCAATATGTCCAAGTCGCGTTAAATTATTTGTAACTTCTTTTTGTTTGTAATACAATTGATGTTTGTAAGCCATGTGTTGCCATTTGCAGCCACCACAAGTCCCAAAATGCTCGCAAACTGGCTCTGTTCGCTTATTGGATAGTGTATGAAAAGCAATAGCTTTACCTTCATAATAAGCTTTACGCTTTTTATAGGTTTGAATATCGACAACATCACCTGGAACTGCGTTAGACAAAAAAACAACTCTGCCATCTGGCGCTTTGGCTACTGTTTTTCCTTTTGCTCCAGCATCAATAACTTCAACATTCGTAAAAAGCTGCTTTTTGTTTCGTCTCGACATGGCGCAAAAATAAGTTCTTTTTAGTTTATGCCACGAATTCACGAATATTTTTTATATTTTTTGAATCTTTTATAATTTTTATCGTCTTTATATTAAAACCAACAGTTTTTAATGCGCAAAAATCACAATGTTTCTGATGCAATTTTAGTAGTTGAATATCAATCTGGCAACAAAAAAGTGCTAGCTCAATTAGTGAAACGTTGGCATAAAACGTTTTGTAATAAAGCTTATTGGTTAGTTAAAGATAAAGATGTTGCGAAAGATATTGCTCAAGAAAGTTGGAAAACCATTATAAATAAACTTCTAAATTTAAAAAACCAAAAAGTTTTGGAAGTTGGGCAACCAGAATTGTGTATAACAAATCTTTAGATTGGATTAAAAGTAAAGAGAAAGAGCGACAATACAATGCAGTATTTTATAAAGAACAATCCATTTTTGAAAATGAAACAAATGAAAATGAGCTCATAAAACAAAAATTATTGAAAGCTATAAAAAGCCTTTCAAATAATCAGCAAATAGTAATTAAGCTGTTTTATGTTGAAGAGTATTCGTTAAACGAAATAAGTGTCTTATTAAAAATATCTGTAGGTACAGCAAAATCAAGATTGTTTCATGCAAGAGAAAAACTGAAGGAAATTTTAAAAATAAATAAAGGTAATAAATAACAGATTCCCACTTTCGTGGGAATAATAAAACAAGTTTTATTATGAAAACTAATATGGAAGACATCGATCAATTAATCAAGGAGACATTAACCCAAGAAGAAGCAAAATTCTATGACGAATTAGAAGAGCAAAACGTTTTTGAAATGATGTTAGGGCTCTTTAAAGGAAAGAATAAATGGATTATGTATGGTATGAATTTTATGATCTTGGTTTTCTTTGTATTGTTCATTTATTGTACAATTCAGTTTTTTGATACAGAAATCACAAAAGAGCTTATTAAATGGGGAATTGGAAGTTTGGTGTTTTTGCTTGGCGTTAGTATGCTGAAAGTTTTTTCTTGGATGCAAATGGATAAAAACGCTATTTTAAGAGAGATAAAACGATTGGAATTGCAAGTTTCTTCATTATCTGGAAAAATGTCTGATTAGTATTTTTGCAAATAATTAATATTTATTAATTTTGCATTAAGGATGATTTCTCTCCCACGCTGAATTTTCGAATCTCGCCTTCACTTTCAGCCTTTGTAGCACAAGCTACTTCGGCGAAGTTGGCAAAGTTTCTGAAAGCAAGACTTCGAAAGGATAAAGGTAGAGTAGGAATGGTTATTTTATCACAATTAAATTTAATTAAAATGGCTGTTTTAAACCAATTAACATCGCAAGAAGCGATGGATTTAGAAAACAAATATGGTGCACACAATTACCATCCACTTCCTGTTGTATTGAGTAGAGGAGAAGGTGTTTATGTTTGGGATATTGAAGGCAAACAATACTACGATTTTTTATCGGCTTATTCCGCAGTAAATCAAGGACACTGTCATCCAAAAATTGTAAATGCTTTAGTTAAACAAGCTCAAAATCTGGCATTGACATCCAGAGCATTTTATAATGATGTTTTAGGCAAATACGAAAAATTTGCTTGTGAGTATTTTGGTTATGATAAGTTATTACCAATGAATACTGGAGCCGAAGCTGTTGAAACGGCTTTAAAACTATGTAGAAAATGGGCTTACGAAGTAAAAGGGATAGACGAAAATGAAGCTGAAATAATTGTTTGTAAAAACAACTTTCATGGTCGCACAACAACCATTATTTCGTTTTCAAATGATGAAGTAGCTCGTAAAAACTTTGGACCTTTTACCAAAGGATTTATAAAAATTGAATACGATAATCTTCAGGCTTTAGAAGAGATATTAGAAAGCAACAAAAATATTGCAGGATTTTTAGTAGAACCTATACAAGGAGAAGCAGGAGTTTATGTACCAAGCGAAGGATATTTAACAAAAGCAAAAGCGTTGTGTGAAACACATAATGTATTGTTTATTGCAGACGAAGTACAAACAGGAATCGCAAGAACAGGAAAACTTTTGGCTGTAGATTATGAAAATGTAAAGCCAGATGTTTTAATTCTTGGGAAAGCGCTTTCTGGAGGAGCTTATCCTGTAAGTGCTGTTTTGGCAAACGATGCAATTATGAATGTAATCAAGCCAGGAAATCATGGTAGTACTTTTGGTGGTAACCCAATTGCAGCTGCTGTTGCTATTGCTGCTCTTGAAGTTATAAGAGACGAAGATTTAGCAGAGAACGCTGAAATAATGGGACAGCTTTTTAGAAGTGAATTAAATAAATATATAAAAACAAGTGCTCTTGTAAATTTAGTTCGTGGCAAAGGATTACTTAATGCCATTGTTATAAACGATGACGAAGAAAGTGAAACAGCTTGGAATATATGTCTGTCACTTCGAGATAACGGATTATTAGCAAAACCAACACATGGTAATATTATTCGATTTGCGCCACCATTAGTAATGACTGAAGAACAAGTGTTGGATTGTGTTTCAATAATTATTAAGACATTAAAAGCGTTTGAGGCTTAAATTTTCAATAGTATATAAAACAAAAGCAACTATTAGTCGCTTTTGTTTTATATCGTATCTTTATTAATTCACTTGCCATTGCTCCATCATTTCTCTGGATTGCCCCATAATCTCATCCCAACCTACAGTATAAATTCTATAAATTGTCATTACAAAATAAGCAAGGTTTATAACAAGTATCACTAAAGCTACAACTTTTGCAGTATTCATTGCATTAATGCTGCCTTCATAGTCATCTGGATTTAAAGAGGCATCTTTAATTTTCCTTTGTGCAATAAAAAATGCAATTCCTGCCAGAATAAACCCTAGTCACCAAAGCAACAACATAAAAAACCTAAGATGGCTAAAACATAGACTAAAGTTGGATTGAGCTGTTTTTTCATTTGCTGAATTATTAGTTGGTTATTTTAATCAAGTAACTTAAAACAATTGTTGTAACTGTTAATATTGCTAATATATTTATAATTTTATTGGAATGTTTAAATTTGAAAAAGAAATGTATTCCAATAAAAAAAATGAGTGCTATTAATGGATAAATTGCAGGATACATTTTAAAAGCAGCACTAAATTCGCCTTGAAATAATAAATAAACCGATCGCTGCAAGCCACAACCAAAACATGCAAGGTCAAATAGCTGTTTGCTTAAACAAGGCAACATATAATCATCGAAAGAAATTTTAAGTAAATGCATTTGCATATCACAAATTAAAGCAATATTTCTTTACTTATATTCCTGCTCCAAATAGTTGTTTGGACAAAGAAGTATTTTGAATAAATATACCAACTCTACTACGAAGCAAAATAATTTGTTTTTAATGCAAGACCTCACAGGTTTTTAAAACCTGTGAGGTCTAAAAAAAAGACTATGTATTTGTAACATAAATATTGATTATTTTTGGTTTTTAAAGATTTAAGAATAAATCATAAAATAAAGTTATGTTAAACTCTAGAACATTTAATTTCATCTTGATTCTTGTAGGAGGAATAATTGCTTTGTATGCCAATGCAGAAGAAGAACAAGAAGTGTATATACTTCTTATTGGTATTATAATTTTAATGCTTGGACTTTACAGATTGTCACGAGGGATTTCGGATAGGAAACTAAATTCTGAAGACACTAATAACCATGACGAAGAAGAATGACACTAAACATAGGCGATTCGGTTTCTGTTTTAGATGAAGATTTAAAAGGAATAATAATAAATATTGATGGTAATACGATTACTATTGAAACAGCTGATGGTTTTGAGTTAGAATTTTACACTAAAGAACTCATTAAAGTTGAAACTGATACTGAATTAAGGTCTAACACATTTTCAAATTCTTCTTTTCAAGAAGTCGTCTCTCAAAAAGAAATACCAAAAAAGAAATCAGGTAAAGTAAAACCTAAAGAACGTTTTGAGCCAATTTTTGAAGTCGATTTACATATTCATCAGTTAACCAAATCTACTAGAGGAATGACTAATCATGATATGTTAACGTTACAATTGGATACTGCAAAACGACAATTAGAGATGGCAATACATAAACGTTTTCAAAAGATTGTATTTATTCATGGTAAAGGTGAAGGTGTTCTTAAATTAGAACTAGATTACCTTTTTAGTAGGTATAATGTAAAATTTTATGAAGCTAACTTCCAGAAATATGGATCAGGTGCTACCGAAGTTTATATTTATCAGAATTAAATTATAATGGGAATGACCAAGTGTATGTTCCTAAAAATTCAAAGGTCGAGTTTAAAATATCCAAATCGAGATTAGTTATTGTAAACTCAACAGTAACTGTTCTTGTGCCATCAGCATCTATAAATGTTGAGGTATAAGTCACTAATCCGCTTTCGGCAATATAATCCTCAATAATAGTTACACTAGAAGATGGTATTTCTTGACAAATTAGTTCTGAAGGGTCTCCATTGTATGTCCTGTAATTAAACCGAACAGAACTTCCGTCAATGTTAAAGTTTCCTGTATGTGGATTATTTATTGGATTAAATATTAAGTTGTTGGTAGAACTTACAGGAAATAAAAGCGTTAAAGATTCGTTTGGATCTACTTTAGTGTCGTAAATAACATAATTCTCGCTGTTTTCGTCTCCGCAACGTTCTAGTATTTGGTCAAACGTAAGCTCAACAGTAATGACATCACCATCATTACAGGATTGAAGTAATAAACAGAAGCATAATAGAGCAAAAAAAGATTGACGCATATCATTAATGATTTTGACAAAAATAACAGAATTGTATTTTATAACGCATCATATTGATAATAATTTTATTTCAAGTATTTTTGGCGCTTAAGAGATAAGTTCTTGAGAAATTTAATAAGAAAAAAGGAAAAGGTCTCGCATCTGGACTCCGCTAGATGTGACACGCTCGACCTGACATAATTTAGCTGCTGTCTCCTCGAGAGAAGTTGAGAGGTTAATCGAAAAGAATTCCTCGATGCTCTGCTTCGAGGTATCCTCTGAAATTGTCATTCTCGTGAAGGCGGGAATCTAAATAATAGAATTTTGAGTTTTGACCCAATAGGTCAAAATAAAACGAGCAAAAGACCTCTATGGCTCTGCCTCGAGGATAGTTCGTTTTAAGAAATTCTTTATTTGCTAGTTTAAATGTTATTAATTTTTTTGAAGAACCAAAAAACATTTATTTATATTTAAAATGAAACAAATTTATTTCGATAATGCAGCAACAACCCAAATTCGTGATGAGGTTATTGAAGCAATGACTGGTGTTATGAAAAATAATTTCGGAAATGCTTCATCTTCACATAGTTTTGGTCGTTCATCTAAATCTTTAGTTGAAAATTCAAGAAATCAAATTGCATCTTATTTTAATGTATCTGCTGCCGAAATTGTATTTACTTCTGGTGGTACAGAAGCCGATAATTTAGTGCTTCGTAGTGCAGTTAGAGATTTGGGTGTAACACATATTATTACGTCCAGAATTGAGCATCATGGCGTTTTGCATACATTAGAACAATTGCAAACTGAATATAATGTTTCGGTTAATTATGTGAATTTAGATGCTGATGGACAAATTAGTTTAATGCATTTAGAAGCGTTGTTGCAAACGAATAAAAAGACACTTGTAAGCTTGATGCATATTAATAACGAAATAGGAAACCTGTTAGATATAAAGCAAGTTGCAGACCTTTGTAAAGCTAATAATGCCTTGTTTCATAGTGATGCAGTGCAGTCTGTCGGACATTATAAGATGGATTTGCAAGAGATTCACCTAGATTTTCTGGCTGCTAGTGCGCATAAATTTCATGGTCCAAAAGGTGTAGGATTTGCTTTTATTAGAAAAGGCTCAGGATTAAAACCTTTAATTTTTGGAGGTGAGCAGGAGCGAGGTTATCGTGCAGGAACAGAGAGTGTACATAATATAGTTGGTTTATCGACCTCTTTGTCTCTGGCTTATGATAATATAGAAACCGAAAGCACTTATGTAAAAGGCATTAAAAGCTATTTTATAGAGCAGCTTAAAGCTAATATTCCTGATGTTTCTTTTAATGGTAGTTCTGGCGATATGACCAAAAGCACATATACCTCTTTTAATGTATGTTTGCCAGTTCCTCCAGAGAAGTCTGCAATGCTGTTATTTCAACTCGATTTAAAAGGTATTGCCTGCTCTCAAGGGAGTGCATGTCAAAGCGGAAGCACACAGGGCTCGCATGTACTGGCTGAAATATTAAGTGATGTTGATATGCAAAAACCTTCCTTGCGTTTTTCGTTTAGTATTTATAATACCAAAGAAGAAGTGGATTATGTGGTTGGTGTTTTGAAGGAGTTAGTGAATGATTAGTTTTTATTCAAATAATTATCAATATCAACTACCAAAATTTCAGCATTTGTTTTAAAATTTTTAAGTTCTGATGCATAAATTCTGAAAAAGACAGAATATAGAGCTACTCTATTTTTAGCGTTTGAATCGTTAGAATAATAATTTATAAACCCATCTGTTGTATGATTTGCAACAAAAGAAGAATACCAATCCTGAGTTTTTAAATTTTTAAGATTGTCTCGAAACTCACCACTTAATTCTGATATTGCTACATTAATTTCTACAATATGTTGTTCGTAGAATTTATTGATTTTAGATGTTAAATTTTGCTCTTCACTATTAGGAGAAAGATTTGATATTTTTTTAAGCAAATTTAAACCTCTTTGGTTAATTGCTACATCCTCGAACCCCATAATTGCACCTATGTAATTCGGGGTTTTTTTCCAATCTTCCTTTGTGAGTTTTTTTGTGAGTATGGCATCAGATGCTGGTTTATGAATATCTTCATAGTTTTTTATAAAACCTTCAAATTCTGATATGTCATGAATTAAATCTTCCTTTATGACACGATAAATGTAATTTTGCGTATTTATTTGTTTTCTATGCTCATTCCAATTATTAATACTTAAAGCAATAAGTATCCCAATCACCACAAGTACAATTTCACCAATGGCGTAAAGTATATATTTGCTTACTTTGTTTTCGTTTATCATGTTTTGTCTAATTCGTCTAAAAAACTTTATCATTGTTTCTATAGTTTGATTTTATATGTCTGTCCCGATAACTATCGGGAGCTATCTCAACCATCCCGATAACTATCGGGAGTCTCCCAGACCTTTGATTTTACTTTGTAAAATTTTGTTTCGATAATCTAAAAAATTTAATCATAGACTTAAATTTATTTGAATCCCTTAAGGGATTTTTATCTTGGTAGCTTGTAGTTATTTAAAATTATTTTTGTGCCTTTAGGTACAAGATAAATTATTCTATTGGTTTTAAAATATATCGTTCATCGTAATCAATTTTAAATTCGTTTAATAATTCTAAATATTCGTTGATAAATGTTTTAGTTTTATGGTGTTCTTCTTGATTTTTAATATAGTTAACTACATTTGGTAATTGATTTTTTGAATACGAAAAAGCAGCATAACCAGCTTGCCAAGAAAATTTTCCATTCACAAAACCCTTATTATTTATCCATTTAGAGGAATCTTGTTTTACTTGTTTCATTAAATCTGCTAATGATTGGGTTGGACGCATACCAAATAAAATATGAATATAATCTGGCATACCATTAACTTGTAACAATTTGTGATTGTGATTTTGGATAATTCCTGTAATGTATTTGTACAGTTCATTTTTCCATTCGGTTTTAATAAGACTATTTCTATTTTGAACAGCAAAAACTGTTTGAATATGTATTTGCGTGTAAGTGTTTGCCATAATTTTATATGTTGTACCTAAAGGCACGATTTTTTGTTATAAATATTGTTTCTACCATTATGAAGTTCCTAACGGAACAGAAAACAATTTCGCCAATAGCGTAAAGCATATATTTACTTACTTTCGAGTCAGCCGAAGTTTCAACGGAGGATGGGTTTTCTTTTATCATGTTTTTACGGATTTTTCTAAAAAATTTAATCATAACATAAATGTTTTGTCATTTCTAACAAAGTGAGAAATCTCATAATGAGACTCCTCGCCGTTTCACTCTTTCGGAATGACGCATTGGCTTTATGCTTTTAAGTAAGAGTTTAATCATGGTGATTCAGTTCTTCATAAATGTTAGTTTTTAAGTTTTTCAAAAGCGTACGTATTTGATTTAATCTAAAATAATAATTATCATACTTTTCAATTTCCAAACCTAACAGTAATAGAAAGTTTTCATTTTCTAAAATATTATTTACCTTGGTGTAGAGCTCCATACTTAATTGACCATCTTTATGCTTAACAACATGGTGTCCCATGATTTTTGCTTCCAATTGATCTATCTGCGGATTATTAAGTTCGGCTCTTAACATTGTAAATAATTTAAAGGATGGAAGTGATACCTGATATGTATTATTAATAAGTGCCCTTAAAGTGTTATTACTGATAGTCTCTAACCCTAAAGATTTTAGCGCTTCAAATGGACCATTGTCAAATCTTATAACTACATCAGTTTTAAGAGCATCATAATACATTAAAAAGTTAGTTACTGTAATTGTTTTATTATTACCAATGTGATCAAGAAAATATATAATGGCACTCTTTTTTTCTTCTAAACGAGGGTCGAAAACTCTAGAATATATGACCAAATCACTATCAATTGATTTTAAAATTTCTTTTAATACTAAAATTTCTTTTATCTTATTCTTTCTTTGTTCATTCCAATTATTCACCTGCAATGCAATTAAAATCCCAATAGCCACAAGAAATATTTCACCAATAGCATAGAGCATATATTTGCTAACTCTCGTGCCAACCGTAGCTTTAGCTGAGGTTGGGTTTTCTTTTATCATGTTTTGACGTATTTTTCTGAAGAATTTAATCATTGGTTTAGTGTTTTGTCATTTCGAATTGAGAAGCTATGCTTCGATAGAGAAATCTCATTATGAGATTCCTCGTCGTTTCACTCTGTCGGACACATTCATGTTTTTATGAAAGAATTTAATCATTTAATTTACAGTTGTAAGTAGAAAAAATTTGCGTGTAGTTTTGGGTGAAAAATAAAAACGAAAGTTAGTAATTTATTTTGTAAGAATTATCTTTTCAAATTCTCTTTACCATAAAAAAGTTAAAACCGCATCCCAATCCTTACATTAAAAACTCTTGGTGTTAAAAAGTTTGGAATCGCATATTGACGCTTGGAGTACACATCTCTTACCCAAGTATTGGTAATGGAGTTTTGTACATCGAACATATTAAAGATTTCGAAACCAAGGGTCAGTTCTTTAAAATTTTGTTTCCAACCATTTGTTGCAGGTTTTTTAGCATCAACCAATACATACGAAATTCCCAAATCGGCACGTTTGTAATCTCTTAATCTGTTCTGGAATTCATAAGGATCGGCATAACTTGGTGAGCCTCCTGGAACACCTGTATTATACACCAAGTTTAAATACATTTTTAAATCTGGAATATTTGGTACATAATCCTGAAACAAAATTCCAAATTTTAAGCGTTGATCTGTTGGTCTGGCAATATAGCCACGATTGTCAATATTTTCTTCGGTTTTTAAATAACCAAAACTAAACCACGATTCTGTACCAGGAACAAATTCGCCATTAAGTCGTAAATCCAAACCATAGGCATAAGCTTCTGCATTATTTCTGGCACGATACCTAATACGAACATTCTCGACAGTATAAGGATTAACATCTGTTAGTTTTTTATAATAGGCTTCGGCAACAAACTTAAATGGTCTGTTCCACATCATTAAACTGTATTCGTTTCCTAAAACAATATGAAAAGATTTTTGAGCTTTTACATTAGGTTTTACTATTCCTAACGAATCCCGTAATTCTCTATAAAAAGGTGGTTGGTAGTATAAGCCTCCACTAATTCTAAACAATACATTTTTATCCCAATCTGGCTTTATTGCAAATTGTACTCTTGGACTAAAAACAGTTTGCGTAGCACTTTCAATGCCATCTCCATTTACAGTCCAATTATGGACTCTAATACCAGCATTATAAAACACTTCGTGATTTCCAAGTGAAGAACGTTTACTCCATTGTGCATAAGCTTGAAGCCTTTTAATTTGTGTGTGATTTGTTGCTCTAATATTTTGAAAAGGAACTAAAGGGCCTTCAAAAGCATTATAAGGTTGCTCGTTAAAAGCATCAATACTCGGTGGATTAATAGAGAACCCAGCCGAATCTATAACTTCCCATTCTACAATACGATCTCTAATATCTTCGTGTGTATATTTAAGCGACCATTCAAAATTATGTTCTTCAACTGTGTAATTTCCTTTATGTTCTACGGTTGTAATAAGTGCATCTAAATCGTTTCTCGCATGATTGAGTTGTGAACCTATGCCTTCGCTAAATTCAACTTCGCCTAAATCATCACCTCCAATATTGCTATTTACTTCTCCAAGTCTGTATTGTGCAAGGATGTCGAAATATTCTTGTTCTCTTGTGTTATAAGTAGAAGCAATTAGCTTTAAAGTTAAATCATCGTTCGCAAAATAAGTGCCTTTAAAAGCACCAAAAACCGTTTGATATTCATCTTTTTCCTGACCTTCATAAAACACCAATAATGCCAATGGACTGGCAAGTGTTCCAAAATTTGTTTGCCGAGTTTGAGGCTCGTAATTATATTGGTTTATGGAAGCATTACCAAGAAAACTTATATGAAACTTATCCGAAAATTTATAAGTTAAATGCGTTTGAATATCAGCAAATTTAGGATCATAATTAGTTTCTGTTTCTTTTGCTTTTACCAGCAAGCTATTATCACGATACCTCAAGCCAATGATTCCTGATAGTTTAGAATCTTCAGAAACAGCTTCGGCTGAAACGCTTCCGCCTAAAAGGCTTAAATCTGTACTAATTCCAAATTTAATAGGAGTTCTATATGTTATATCCAGAACTGAAGATAGTTTGTCTCCATATTTAGCTTGAAATCCACCTGCCGAAAACTCAACATTTTGTACCAAATCACTATTTACAAAACTCAAACCCTCTTGTTGCCCTGAACGAATTAAAAAAGGACGATAGATTTCTATATCGTTTACATACACTAAATTTTCATCAAAATTTCCGCCTCTAACCGAGTATTGTGTGCTTAACTCGTTTGAGATATTAACACCAGGAAGTGTTTTCAACAGGTTTTCAATACCTGGTTGAGCACCTTTTATGGTTCTTATAAGTTCTGGATCTATTGTTGTTATTCCTTCAACACGTTTGCGTTCGTTACCAATAACCACAACAGTTGCAATTTGTTCAATTTCCAGATTCATAACGGGATTAAACTCAAATACCTCACCGTTTTTTAAATTAAAAGTTGCAGTTATTTTTTTTAAGCTTAAATGTGTAAACTCTACAGTAATGTCTTGATTTGCTGGAATTTTTAACAAATAAAATCCGTTAGAATTTGTTGCTGTACCTTCATTGCCTAGTTTAATATTAACATTAGTAATTGGCACATTGTTTTTATCAAGAATAACTCCTTTTATTGTTGCGGTTTGTGCTAAACTTAATATTGGAATTAAGATGGAAAGAAATAGAAAGAGCGAAAATTTAATTTTCAAAAGCTTTGTATTTTATTTTCTAAAAAAGATTGTTTCAAATGTAGAGCTATTTCCAACATTATCTGTAACAATTATCTTTAAATTATTCTTTGTATCTGTAATTATATTATCGTTAAAATCATGAGTCAATATGTTTTTCTTCGCATCATACTCCATTAAAATCCATTTTCCATTAACAGTTGCTCTATAATTTTTGATTCCAGAAATATCATCTTTTAATTTTACTTTTAAATAGCGATACTTACTTAGCCATTTTCCGTTTTGAAAGTTAACAGGCGTAATTTCTGGAAGTTCCGTATCAACGCCTAAAACATAGGTGTCTAAAATTTTGGATCTGGCACTTAGTATATTTCCTTTTCTACTAGTTGGCGTATATGACAGATAATTTTTATAATAACCAACCAGTCTTGCAATAAAAAGTTTCTCTTTGTCTTCATCTGTATAATTACTAACGTCATAATTAATAGTGAAGTATTTTTGTGCTGAAACTGTTGGCTTGTGTAGAGTTAAGGTGTCGTTATTGACTTTAAAATCTATGTAAAAATCATCATAAAATGTGTGAGAAGGAAAGTACACTGAAACATTTTGTTCTTCTAAATTAGTAACTTGATCTGCATAAACAAAATAATCTGTAATTTCATCTTCTTTATAAATTATGTTATCATTACGTTCTCCAGAAATAGGAATAGTTAACCATGTATCATTTCCTTTATAGTCTTTAATTCTAACTTTATAAATGGACGCTGTACTATCTGCTATGTTTATATAACCGTTTTCGTCAATGTTTTTATACAAACTTAAAGGGTTGTTGGGTTGAACAAACAGTTTTTGAATACGTGTTTTATGGTTTTTAAAATGCGCATAATCTATAAAACGGTTTAAGTGCTTGGTTTCAGTAAAAGAGAATCTCTTAAAATCTATTTCAAAATTCTTATTGCCATTAAAAAAAGTTTGAATATTACTAACACCATTTTTATTAGGAGCGTTGTCTTGACGATCGTAGGCGTTAATTCCAAATCCAATTTTACCAAATGCTTTAATTCCTTCTACAGTATAATTGCCATCAGGTTGAGGAATTAACCTAAGCTTTGTTTTTTCGTTTGTTTTATTTATATGCGAATTCTCATCAATTGGATACGCATAAACGCTTAATATAGTTGGTCGTTTTGTGTCTTTTATATCAACACCAAAAAGCATTGGATTGATAGGTCTTTCACTTTTGTCTCTAATTTCAAAATGTAAATGCGCACCACTAGAACTACCTGTATTACCACTAAAGGCAACAATTTCATCGGTTTCAATTAGTAATTCTTCTATTGTTGGAAAAAGTTCTATTTCAAAAGTTTCCTTTTCATACTGTGCTTTTTTTACAAAGGCTTCAATTTTTGGAGAGAATTTCTTCAAATGTGCATAAACAGTTGTGTATCCATTAGGATGGGTAATGTATAATGCTTTGCCATAACCCCAATGTGAAATTTTTATTCGGCTTATATGTCCTTTTGCGGCAGCATATACTTTTAAACCCTCTCGTTGTTGTGTTTTTATATCTAAACCCGAATGAAAATGGTTAGAGCGCAGCTCGGCAA
>CAYRVY010000015.1:0-16518 GCA_964427695.1 uncultured Flavobacteriaceae bacterium | reverse complement strand
GTTCAAATTCTGGTCCTAAAGTATAAGTTAGTTCAATAATTCTATTCTCTTTTAAGGATTTAATTGCCTCATCAATAGCTAAAAATTCTAATTTTCCACCTCCAATAGTACCAAATATGTTTTTCTCTTTTGTAACTATCATACGACAAGACACTACACAAGGCGTAGAACCTAAACATTTAGTAACAGTAACCAAAGCTACAGGTTCTCTTTTCTTTTTAAAATCGTTTAATAATTCAATCCAGTTTAACATATTCTATATAATTTTTAAAAATAGTATTTTTTCCTTGAATATTATTTTTATATATTTTCTAACATTAATTCGTAAACTTTTAACGATTTTTACGTCTATAAAACATTAGAATAAATGAATTATGTCTAAAACTTATTACGATCCAGCCGATTTAAGAAAATTTGGAAATATAACCGAGTGGAGCGAAGAATTAGGAACAAAATTTTTTGAGTATTATAATAAAGTTTTTGAAGAAGGTGCATTATCAGCTCGTGAAAAATCTTTGATTGCTTTAGCTGTTGCACATACAGAGCAATGTCCATATTGCATTGATGCATATACTAAAGACGGTTTACAACGCGGCATAACCAAAGAAGAAATGATGGAAGCCATACATGTAGGAGCAGCAATAAAAAGTGGCGCAACACTTGTAATGGGCGTTCAAATGATGAATAAAGTGAATAAATTAGATGGATAAAGGAGTTTGAAGACCGAAGTCGGAAGCTCGATGCAAAAAAAGATTTCCACTTTCGTGGAAAATAAATATGATTAAAACTAAAATACAATCGCTTCATAAACGCGAAAGCGAATTAGCAAATAGTAATAGGCAATTGGAAATTCTATCTAACGGAATTTTTCAAAACGGTAAATTACCTACTTTTAAAGATAAAATTGCTGAAACTAATCAGTTCCCGTTAAAACCGAATAAGCTTGAGGTTTTTCAAATCAATCTTGGTTATATGTGCAATCAAGTGTGTTCACATTGTCATGTAGATGCTGGCCCAGACCGAACAGAGATAATGACAAAAGAAACGATGCAGCAATGTTTGGATGTCATCAAAATAACAGAAGCTCATACATTAGACTTAACAGGTGGTGCGCCAGAAATGAATCCAAATTTTCGTTGGTTTGTTGAAGAAGCTGTTAAAGTTGGTATTAAAGATTTTATAGTACGCTCAAACTTAACGATAATAAGAGCAAATAAAAAGTATTACGATTTACCTGAATTTTTCAAAAAACATGATGTACATGTAGTTTCTTCAATGCCACATTGGACTCGTGGAAAAACGGACAAGCAGCGTGGTAAAGGTGTTTTTGATAAATCTATTAAAGCCTTACAAGAACTAAATGCTATTGGTTATGGACTGCCAAATAGCAATTTAAAGCTGGATTTGGTTTATAATCCAACTGGAGCATTTTTGCCAGGAGATCAAATGTCTTTAGAACAAGAATTTAAAAAAGCTCTTTTTGAAGATTTTGATATTCAGTTTCATAATCTGTTTGCTATTACAAATTTACCAATAAGTCGATTTTTAGATTACTTAATTGCTTCAGATAATTATGAAGATTATATGTATTCTTTAGTCGATGCCTATAATCCTTCAGCTGTTGCAAATGTAATGTGTACAAATACTATTTCGGTTAGTTGGGATGGTTGGCTATATGATTGCGATTTTAACCAAATGTTAGGTTTAAAAGTTGCCAGTAAAGTAAAACATTTAAAAGATTACAATGAAGAATTGCTTCAAAACAGAAAAATAATTATCTCTCAGCATTGTTATGGTTGCACTGCAGGAGCAGGAAGTAGTTGTCAAGGAAACACTATTTAGTTGGCAGTAAAAAAATTAACACTTGTATTTAAAATTTAAACATATAACTAAATAATTCAATATAACTCTACTTCGTTACCTTCATAAGGTAATCTTAAACTATGAAACAAAATAAAACTGCCATATTAATTTTTGCAAATTCTGCCAAGAAAGATGCAGTTTTAAAACCATTTAAATCTTCCGAAAAACTATTTAGTGCTTTAAACAAAGAAACACTAAAAACAGTTAAAAATACTGGCTTACCTTATTTTACGTTTTCTGAAAAACAGCAAATTGGGAATTTGTTTGCAGAGCGTTTTACTAATGCCATTAATGCTATCTACAGCAAAGGTTATGAAACTGTAATTACTGTTGGTAACGACACACCACATTTACAAACAAATCATATATTAAAAGCTGCAAAAAGGTTACAAACACAAGATGTAGTTTTAGGTCCTTCAACAGATGGTGGTTTTTATTTAATGGGTTTAAAGAAAGCTCATTTTAATACGGAAATCTTCTTAAAACTATCTTGGCAAACAACACATTTGCATAGTAGTTTTTCTATTGTTTTTGCTTCTATCCAAATCTCTTATTTAGAGGTTTTAAATGATATTGATACCAATACTGATATTAAGCTTGTTGTTAATACTTTCCGAAGTATTTCGCATATCATAAAACAACTTTTACTTCAAATTTTAAATACAACTAAAAAAGCATTTCGCTATTTTATTGTTTTTATTGAAAAAATAACACAAACACTTCATTTTAATAAAGGCTCTCCAAGTTTCTTCTTCATATAGAGTTTTTAAAATCTAATTTATTTTTTCTAATTATAATTATTTCAAAATGAAGTACATATACTTATGTGTTATGTTATTATTTTCCTGTTTTAGCTTTGCTCAAATTACTATTTCGGGAACCATTACAAGTGCTGTTGATGGAAACTCATTACCTTATGTAAATATTTCTTCAAATGAAGGAAAAGGCACAACCTCTAACGAAAACGGAAATTTTTCAATTGAGTTACCTTCTTTACCAAATACGCTTACTTTTTCATATTTAGGTTTTAAAACACAAACAATTACTGTTTCAGAAGAAGCAATTCTAACTATTATTCTTGAAGAAGATGCTTCCAGTCTCGATGAAGTTGTGATAACATCTTTAGGATTAAAAAGAGAATCTAAAGAGTTAGGTTATGTTGTTCAATCTATAAAATATAAAGATTTAACCGAAGTAAAAACCGTAAATTTTTTAGACAATCTTCAAGGTAAACTCGCAGGAGTTACAGTAACTCAAGGAGCAACTGGAGTTGGTTCATCATCAAAAATAACCATTAGAGGAGAATCTTCTTTTTCAAATAACAATCCACTATTTGTTGTCGATGGTGTGCCAATAAATAATGAAACCGTTTTTAATTTTACCAATGAAGCTGCTGCAGGTTTTCAAGAAATCGATTTTGGAAATGGTGCAATGGAAGTTAATCCAGACGATATTGAATCGGTTACTGTTTTAAAAGGAGGAAGTGCAGCAGCACTTTATGGAATGCGTGCTTCAAATGGTGTTATTATTATTAAAACCAAAGACGGAAGCCATAAAAAAGGGTTTAGCCTTAGTTTTAATTCATCGTTAACCATAGAAAGCGCATTTAAATTACCCGATTTTCAAAATGAATATGGACAAGGTAATTCTGGTGTGTTTGAATATGTTGATGGTCTTGGTGGTGGAATTAACGATAATATTACCTATTCTTGGGGACCGCGTTTAGATGCAGGAATATTAATTCCGCAATTTGATAGTCCTGTCGAATTAGCAGATGGAAGCTTTGTTCGTGGTGGAGACACGTCGTTATATAACGGCTTACCAATTACTGCAACATCTTTCAACTCTAATCCAGATAATCTAAAATATTTTTATGAAACTGGAGTTACAACCATCAATAATATTGCAATCTCAAATGGATTTGAAACAGGAAATTACAGGCTTTCTTTTACAGATTTAAGAAGTGAATCTATAATTCCAGGTGTAGATTTAGATAGACAAACCATTTTTACCAAACTCAATTTTAAGCCTTCAACTAAAACTTCAATAAATACGTCTATTAGCTATATAAATACCAATAGCAAAAATAGACCAGCAAATGGTTATGGTAGCGAGAATGTAAATTATTCGTTAGTGGCTTGGGGACCACGTTCATTAAATGTTAAGAATTTACGTAACTATTGGCAACCTGGTTTAGAAGGTAGACAACAATACTCTTTTAACTATACATTTTTTGATAATCCTTACTTAATTTTATTAGAAAATAGAAACTCGTTTGAACGTGATCGTATTTTTGGAAACATACAAGTAAACCATCAAATCAACAAGCATTTAAATGTGTCTTTTAGAACTGGTTTAGATTATAGTAGCGAAGCAAGGCAGTTTAGAAGAGCCTTTAGTAGTAACCGTTTTCAAAATGGTGCTTATGCAGAACATGATGTTTTTTTTAGAGAAGTTAATACAGACTTTCTGGTTAATTATACTAATAAATTTGGCGATATTTCATTCGATATTTCACTTGGTGGAAATCGATTAGACCAAACAGCTTCAACTAAACAATCACAAACCGTAAATTTAGCGCAACCAGGAATTTTTAGCTTAAACAATGCTGCTTCACCAATTGAAGTTTTTCAATTTAAATCTAAAAAGCGCATCAATTCGTTTTACGGAATAGCTAAATTAGGCTATAAAGACTTCTTATTTTTAGATATTTCTGGTCGTAACGATTGGTCAAGTGCATTAGCGACACCTTTTTCGGTAGATGGCACTTCCTTCTTTTATCCTTCAACTTCAGTAAGTTTTATTTTATCTAAAGTTGCCAAGTTGCCAGAAATATTTTCTTTTGCCAAAATAAGAGCAAGTATTGCACAAGTTGGTAACGATACTGGACCATACCAAACGTCTGGATCTTTTGTATCACAAACTCCATTTAATGGTCAACCAACATTTAGTAACCAAAATTTTATTCCAAACGATAAATTAAAACCAGAACAAACAACTTCTTACGAGTTTGGTTTCGATGTACGTTTCCTAAAAGATCGTTTAAATTTTGATTTTACTTATTATAATGCAACTACTAAAGATCAAATTACTTCGTTGCCAATTGCAATATCATCAGGTTTTAATCAGCAAGTTATTAATGGCGGAAAAGTGAACACACAAGGTGTAGAAATTATAGCCAATATTATTCCTATAAAAACAAATAATTTTAAATGGGAAACCACTTTTAATTTTGCAGCAAATCGTTCAACTGTTAAAGAATTACCACAAAATAATGGTCGATTAACATTAGCATTTAGTAGAATTTACGATAGTAATAACCAAACAGTTTGGTTTCAAGTAGAAGAAGGTGGACGAATTGGTGATTTCTATGGAACTGGGTATTTACGTAACGAAAATGGCGATTTTATTATTGATGAAAGCGGAAGATTTATAGCTGATAATACATTGAAAAAATTAGGAAATTATAATCCAGATTTTACATTAGGATGGAATAACAATTTTAGCTATAAAAATTGGCGATTAAGCTTCTTATTCGATTTGAGGCAAGGTGGCGAAATTGTTTCGAGAACAAGAGCTTTAGGAAATGTTGGTGGTCAATTAGCCGAAACATCTTTTAGACCAGAAGATGGCATTGTTGCAAATGGTGTTGTTAATACAGGAACTACAGCAAATCCTATTTACACACCAAACACAACAGCAGTTTCTGCCGAAAGTTATTACAGACAGTTTTACGATAGAAATCACGAAGAAAACAACGTTTATGATGCATCATTCTTAAAACTGCGTCAGTTTTCTTTAGGCTATGATTTTAAACTAAAAGAAGGCTTTTTAAGACTAAAAAATGGTGCTGATTTAAGTTTGTTTCTAATTGGAAACAACCTTTTTGCCATAACTGAAAACCCTCATTTTGATCCAGAACAAATAGCTGTTCAAGGCAATGGTTTTGTTAGTGGAGTTGAAGATATGAGTTATGCAACATCACGAAGTATTGGATTAAAACTTGGATTTAATTTTTAAAATTTAGAATTATGAGAAAAATAATATATATAATTGGAATTTTAGGTTTTTTTGCAACAAGTAGTTGTACAAAAGATTTTGAAGACATTAACACCAATCCTAATGCACCAAGTTCGGTACAACCAAGTTTGTTGTTGCGACAAGTAATTTATGATTTTGGTGAAGAAATGAGTTACGAAGGTTTTGTTGCTGGCGATTTATTATCGCAACACAGAACAGCTTTGGACTTTAATTTATTCGATCGTCACGCATTAAAATCACCTCAACTAGGTGGAAATCCTTGGTCAGTTTTTTATACCAATTTACGCGATAATGAAATTATTTTAACTCAATCAAGAACCTTCGAAACCTTTAATGTTTACGAAGGTCCTTCATTAATTTTAAAAGCTTTTATGGCAGCAGGATTAACAGATTTGTTTGGCAATGTGCCTTATTTTGAAGCTTTTAATGGTATAAACGGAACAGTAACTCCTGCTTACGATAAGCAAGAAGATATTTATTTAAATGAAAACGGAATTTTAGATAATCTCGACAAAGGTATTCTTGCTTTAGAAAATTATGATGGTGTTATTCCTTTAGAAGGCGATATTTTATTTAATGGCAATTTACAGGCTTGGATTCGTTTTGGAAATTCTTTAAAAATTAAATATTTGCTTCGTATTTCAGATAGAGTTGATGTTTCGCAAGAGTTGCAAACCATATTTAATAATGGTAATTATATCACAACCAATTCTGAAAATGCAATTTTCAACTTTACAAACACAGATCCAAACAGTTTCAGATTAGCGCAATTACGAATAGGAGATTTTAATAATTTTGTGTTGTCTGAAACAATGGAAGATATTCTAACCAACCTAAATGACACAAGAATTGCTGTACTTTTTAGGCCCTTTGCTAATTCAAATTCAGGAGCATATAATGGATTGTTAAACGGAATTGATGCTTCGCAAACTTCTATAGAATTATCCAACTTTTCATTAGCAGGAACAGCATTTAGAGAAGACACATCAACACTCGACGCTAATTTTATTACAGCTTGGGAAATACAATTTGCTTTGGCTGAAGCTGCCGAAAGAAATCTCATTTCTACTAATGCACAAACCTTGTATGAAAATGGTGTTGCTTTAGCTTTTGAATATTGGCAAACGCCTTTACCTTCAAATTATTTATCTGGTTCAGCAGCTTTCAATGCAGCAGGAACAACTCCAATTGAGCAAATTATAACTCAAAAATGGATAGCAAATATTATAAATGGTTACGAAGGTTGGATTGAATATAGACGAACTGGTTTTCCAGAATTGAGAACTATTTCGGCAAGTTTAAACAATGATTTAATTCCTGTTAGAATGCCTTATCCTGCTGAAGAAGAAACTTTGAATGCAGATAATTATGAAATAGCTGCTTCACAAACTAACGACAATAGCATAAATGTTGCTGTGTGGTGGGACAATAATTAATATGGAAACAATACATTGGCAATGGATTTTAATAATAGTATCAAGCATAATTTTGTTTGTGTTATCGCCTTTAGCTAAAAACACAGATCAGTTTTTTAAAGCTGTAACAAAAAGTCGAGCACCAAATTCGTTAGTACTTACAGGTAGCTTAATTATATCTTGGATTTTTGCAAAAAGCATAACTAATGCAGCAAATTTGGGACAAGCTTTTGGTATTGTAGGTGGATTCGCTTATGCTGCTTATTATCTGTCTTTTGCAGTTGCTGGAATTGTTATTTATAAATTAAGAACTAAAGGAGGATTTAAAAGTATTCACCAGTTTTTAACAACTAAATTTGGAAATCAAGCGATGGTTATTTTTTCAATATTAATTTCTATTCGTTTGTTTAATGAAGTGTGGAGTAACACAATGGTTATTGGTAGTTATTTTGGCGAACAAGGTAGCTCAAATTACTATTATGCAATTTTAGTCTTTACTGTGCTTACTTTGGCTTATGCTATAAAAGGAGGATTGAGCAGTTCTATTTTTACAGATGTTATTCAAATGATATTATTCTCTATTTTATTAATTATTATTTTATGGAATGTATTTTCAATTGAAACCTTTACAGTAAATGATGTGGTTACTTCTGGCACTTGGAGTTTTGAGTTAGGATTAAATTTGTTTTTTGCTGCTATAATTCAATCGTTTAGTTATCCATTTCACGATCCAGTTTTAACTGACAGAGGTTTTATTAGCTCACCAAAAGTAACATTAAAAAGTTTTCTTTGGGCAAGTGTTTTAGGAGCTATTTGTATTATTTTATTTAGTGTAATTGGTGTTTTTTCGCAACAACAAGGTTTTAATGGTCAGGCAGCAGTGAATGTTGCAAATGCCTTTGGAATTGTAGTTTTGTTAGCCATTAATTTTATTATGATTACTTCTGCTGCTTCAACTTTAGATTCTACATTTTCATCATTTTCAAAGCTTTTAGCAGTTGATTTAAAATTAGGAAAAACATTAACGATTGGAAGGTTTTCGATGGCAATTTTAGCAATTTTAGGAACAATTCCTGTGTTTTTAAATGCTGAAATATTATCTGCTACAACCATTTCTGGAACAATGGTTATTGGTCTAACTCCTGTATTTTTATTGTGGAATTTAAAAGTTCCTAAATTAAGTTTTTATTTAAGCATCTTTTGTGGCATCTTTTTTGGTTCCCTATTAGTTTTTGATGCGTTACCCGAAGCTTTCATTTTTACAAAAGGAAAATACGCAAATCTGCTTTGGGTAAATGTTTGGGGAATATTAAGTTGTTTTATAGTTTATATAATTCCGAAATGGATAAAAAAATAGCACATATTGGAAAGTTATCAGGAAAGGTTCTTCTATTTGGAGGTGTTTATAGTAATCTTCAAGCTTTAGAAAAACTAAAAACTATTGCTGATGAAGAAGGCATTGCTCCAAAAAACTGTATTTCTACAGGAGATATTATTGGTTATTGCGCACAGCCTGAAGAAACTATTCAGTTTTTTAAAAATTGGGGAAGTAGAAGTATTACTGGAAACGTTGAAAATCAACTAAAAAAAAATGCTAAAGATTGTGGATGCGAATTTAAAAAAGGCTCTCGTTGCGATGAATTTTCGCAATTATGGTATCCTTTTGCGCAAAGTAAATTATCAAAAAAATCTTTAGAATTTATACATAATATTCCAGATTATATTCAGTTTGATTATGCCAATATGCAACTATTTATTTTGCATGGTTCTTTTTTCAACACATCAGAATTTATTTTCAAATCAACACCTTGGAAAACCAAACAAGATAATTTTGAAGCCACAAAAAGCAATGTTATTATTGCAGGACATAGTGGTTTACCATTTCATCAAGAAAACAAAAACAATCTATGGATTAATCCAGGAGTTATAGGTATGCCAGCAAATGATGGCTCTCCAAAAGTTTGGTATGCAATTTTAGACAACAAGAATGATGCTTTAAGCTTTAGTCATCATTCGTTTCATTACAATCATAAATTAACAAGCGATTTAATGAAAGAAAATATGTTACCTAAAGAATATGCACAAACAATTATTTCAGGAATTTGGGATAATACTGAAATCCTTCCTACTCACGAAAGTAGTTTGCAAGGAATAAAAATTAAACTGTAAATTTTATTATTTTAGACGACTATATGGCTATGAGAACCTTTTTTATTATTATAATAAGTTTTATTTGCTTTCCAAGCAATGCACAAGAATCGCTTTCCGATTTACTAAAAAAGCACAATACTAAATCTGTACCTTATATTTCTGTACAAGAATTAGCAATGCCCAAAACCAATGCAATTATTTTAGATGCCAGAGAAATAAAAGAGTATGATGTGAGTCATTTAAAAAATGCTATTTACATAGGTTATGATTTTTTTGAATTAGATTCTATTCAGCAAAAAATTCTTAGTAAAAATTCTCAAATTGTTGTGTATTGCTCACTTGGCATTCGTTCGGAAGACATTGCCGAAAAGCTTAAAAAAGCTGGTTACACTAATGTTTATAATTTGTATGGAGGCATTTTTGAATGGAAAAATAATGACTTTCCTGTCTATGATTCAGAAAAAAAAGAAACTGAAAACGTACATGCATATAACGAAACCTGGAGTAAATGGCTTTTGAAAGGAAATAAGGTTTACGATAAGAAATGAAACTTGAAAAATTAGTGTATTCGTGGCTAAAGAAGAAGACCTCATCATTATTTTTACTAGAAACCCAGAATTGGGCAAAGTAAAAACACGCTTGGCAAAATCCATTGGTAATAAATCTGCATTAAATATTTATAGATTTCTTTTAAATCATACAGAGCAAACTATCAGGAATCTTGATTGTGACAAAGCTATTTACTATTCTGTAAAAGTTAGAGATAACGATATTTGGAACACTTCTATTTATCAAAAGCATCAACAAAAAGGAGACGATTTAGGAATTAGAATGCATCATGCTTTTAAAGGTTCTTTCTCAAAAGGCTATAAAAAAGTTGTGATAGTTGGAAGTGATTTATACGATTTAAAAGCAGAAATCATCAATAAAGCCTTTGAGCATTTAGATAAAAATGATATTGTAATTGGACCAGCAGAAGATGGAGGTTATTATTTATTAGGAATGAAAATTTTAATTTCTAAAGTTTTTCAAAATAAAGATTGGGGAACATCAACTGTTTTTCAAAATACTATAAACGACTTACAAAGCGAAAGTGTATTTTTGCTCGAAGAATTAAATGATATTGATGTTTACGATGATATTATGGATATTGAAGAACTAAAACAACTCATCGAAAAATGATTAAGTTTATAAACGAAACTACCAAATACCTGCAAGATAAAGGATTTGATAATCCAGAAATAGGTATTATACTTGGAACAGGTTTAGGTAAACTTGTAGAAGAAATAAAAATCATAAAAGAAGTAAGCTACAACCATATTCCAAATTTCCCAACAGCAACCGTTGAGTTTCATAAAGGCAAACTCATTTTCGGAATTTTAGAAGGCAAAAAAGTTATTGTTATGCAAGGTCGTTTTCATTTATATGAAGGCTATACATTGCAACATGTAACATATCCTGTTCGTGTAATGGAGAAATTAGGAATCAAAACACTTTTAGTTTCCAACGCAGCAGGAGCCATTAACCTTAATTTCAAAAAAGGTGAATTAATGCTTATTGAAGACCACATCAATCTTCAAGGCAGCTCTCCTTTGGCATTTAAAGGTGTAGAGCAGTTAGGTGAACGATTTACAGATATGAGCCTACCTTACAATAAAACATTAAATACCAAATTCAAAAATATTGCCAAAAAACACAACATCAAACTCCACAAAGGCGTTTATGCAAGTGTTGTTGGACCACAATTAGAAACCAAAGCAGAATACAAAATGCTTAAAATTATTGGCACAGATGCAGTTGGTATGAGTACCGTTCCTGAAATAATTGTTGCCAATCATTTAAAATTAAAAGTCGCAGCAATGTCAGTTTTAACAGATGAATGCGACCCAGATAATCTAAAACCTGTTAATATTGCAGAAATTATTGCAATTGCAGGGAAAGCTGAACCTAATATGATAACATTATTTAAAGAATTGATAAAAGAAATATAAATTTGGGCGTTACCACGAAAAAACGTGGTCAGGCTTTCGGCAGTCGCTCTCTTCAAGGAGCTCCAACAATTGCCTCAATCCTTAACGCAAAAACCAGACCTCACAGGTTTTAAAAACCTGTGAGGTCTAAAACTAAAAATCATAAGATTCCCTCCCGATAGCTATCGGGATTCGAGGGAATGACAGAAGACTAAAAATTATGAGTAATTATTTAGAAACAACACACGATGTATATAAGGAAGCAGCTCTAAGACCAGATGTTGGGTTATGCTGTACCACAAATCCTATATGGGAATTACCAGGATTAAAAATCCCAAGAATCATGCAAGAAATGAATTATGGTTGCGGAAGTACAGTTCATGCTCGCGACTTAACAAACAACCCAAAAATGTTATATGTTGGTGTGGGAGGCGGAATGGAGCTATTGCAATTTGCATATTTTAATCGCCAAAAAGCTGGTGTTATTGGTATAGATGTTGTAGATGAAATGTTAGAAGCTTCACGAAAAAACTTTATTGAAGCCGAAGCACAAAACCCTTGGTTTAAAAGTGAATTTGTAGCCCTTAAAAAAGGAGATGCAATGCATCTGCCAGTAGAAGATAATAGTATAGATGTAGCTGCACAAAACTGTTTATTCAATATTTTTAAAGAAGCAGACCTCAAAAAAGCCATTGCCGAAATGTATCGTGTGTTAAAGCCACATGGAAGATTAGTTATGAGCGACCCAACTTGCGAGCAACCTATGAATGATGAATTACGTAACGACGACAGGCTTCGTGCATTGTGTTTAAGCGGAAGCTTACCAATTGCCGAATACGTAAAAATGTTAACTGATGCTGGATTTGGAACTATAGAAATTAGAGCCAGAAAACCATACAGAATTTTAGATCCTAAAAATTATCCAACAGAAGAATTAATCTATATTGAGTCTATAGAAGTTGCTGCCATAAAAGACCCAATGCCAGAAGATGGACCTTGTGTGTTTACAGGAAAAGCTGCCATTTATTATGGAAAAGATGATTATTTTGATGACAAAGCAGGACATGTTTTACTAAAAAACCAACCTCTAGCCATTTGCGATAAAACTGCTAATCAACTAAAAGCACTACAGAGAGACGATATTTATTTTAGTGAATCTACATATCATTATGATGGTGGAGGATGTTGTTAATTTTTAGATTAAAATGATGAAATTAAGAAGTTTTATTATACTATTTTTTACAAGTATCGCTTTTTGTGTAACTGCACAAAATTTAGATCATTCTTTGTGGAGTGAGATTCTGGAATCTAGTGTGAAAAAAAATGGCACTGTAAACTATAATGCTTTAAAAGAGAATGACAGTAATTTGAATGCTTATTTAAATCTATTTAAAAATGTTAAACCAACTAAAAACTGGACAAAAGCCGATAAATTAGCCTATTGGATTAATGCATATAATGCCTTTACTGTAAAACTCATTATCGATAATTATCCCTTAAAAAGCATTAAAGATCTTAATAGCCCTTGGGATAAAAAATTTATTTTAATTGGCGGAAAATTATTATCGCTCAACTATATTGAACATGAAATACTACGTAAAATGAATGAGCCTCGCATTCATTTTGCTATAGTTTGCGCTTCTGTTTCTTGTCCGAAATTACAAAATACAGCATTTGAAGCTTCAAACATTGAAGATCAATTAACCAATGCCACTAAAGAGTTTTTAGCAGATACAACAAAAAATAATCTCTCTCAAAACAGTATTAAAATTTCTAAACTTTTTAAGTGGTTTTCTTCAGATTTTAAACAAGAAGGTTCTCTAATAGATTTTTTAAATAAATATTCAGAAATTACAATTTCGCAAAGGGCAAGGAAACGTTATAAAGATTATGACTGGAATTTGAATGAGTAAAATTTCTATAATAATTCCAATATTTAATGAAGCAAAAATTATTGGCAATTTGCTTCAGCATTTGCTTGATAATTCATTAAAAGAAAACATTTCAGACATTATTGTAGTTGATGGTGGAAGTACAGATGATTCAAAAGGAGTAGTCAAAAATTTTATACAAGAAAAAAACAGACCTCACAGGTTTTTAAAACCTGTGAGGTCTAATATTAAACTAAAACATTCCGAAAAAGGTCGCGCCAAACAAATGAATAGTGGTGCTAGAGTAGCAGCTGGCAACATATTGTATTTTCTTCATGCAGATTCCTTTCCTCCAAAAAATTTTGACCAACTTATTATAAATAAAGCTGAAAACCAAAATCTTGCAGGATGCTTTAAAATGAAATTTGATCACAATCATTGGTTGTTGCTTATAGCAAGTTGGCTAACACAATTTAGCTGGAGAGCATGTCGAGGTGGCGACCAAAGTCAGTTTATCACAAAACATCTTTTTGAATCTTTAGGTGGTTTCGACGAACAATTTACTATTTACGAAGACAACGACCTCATTAATAAATTGTACGCGCGTAAACAGTTTGTTGTTATTCAAGAATGGATTACTACCTCTTCCAGACGCTATGAAACAAACAGCATTTGGAAATTACAATATTACTATTGGGCTATCTACATAAAAAAATGGTTTGGTGCTTCGGCTGATGAATTGCATCGATATTATAAAAAACATATTACTTAAAAATACTGCCCAATACCAAACACCAATCCTTTGGTTGCATCTTTTGTAACACCAATTCCATAATCAATTCTAAAAATAGCATTGTATATTTTTTTATGAATAAAACGCAAACCAATACCTGGGTAAACCCTAATATTTTGAGATTTGATAAAATCTTCTAAATTACCACCAGGATTTCTCCAAGAACCCGCATCTATAAATACATTTCCTTGTAATACAAACCAGTTTTTTTCATACAAAGTGTAACGATATTCAGTATTTAAAACAATAGCTCCTGTACCTCTATCAATAGTATTACCAACACCTCTAATGTTTAAGTTATTATCTACCGAAAATGGTGCAAATGGTGATTCATCATTACTCGATAAACCAAGTCGCAATCTGTTTGCCCAATTCCCTTTGTTGCCAATCCGAGTAAAATAGAAAAAATCGTTCCAGCCAATTAAAAAACTTGGCAACATGATACTCGTAGAAGTAACATATTGAAAGTTAAACATACTTTTAAATCCAGACACATATTGGTAATAATAATCTAAATTGTTATATTCATAAACACCTTTGTAAAGTAACTTGTGTACATTCAAATCCTGTGGAACGTCGGGACTTGTCGCTCCTGATTTGTATGTGTAATCTTCAGTAAAATAATTAATTCCTAATTCTATTCTGTGCTTAAAATCAATTTCATATAATCCTAAAACCTCTATGGACTTGTTATTATATTTATAATCTGCTGTAGTATTATTAAAAAAAACAGGTTCTTGAGTTGTTAAGTCTTGATGGTTGATTGCTAACCCAAATTGTTTATTAAACAAATATGGAGCTCGAAAATTAATTGCATAAGAACTATAAATATCCATTTGATAAAAGCCTCCGAAAATAATGTTTTGACCAAACAGATTAAATTCATAAAGACCAATTCTATAAGCAAATTCATCTTCATTTGTAGTATATACATTTACAGACGGAATGATTGTGAAATTCTCTTCAATGTTATAAAATACATTGTATTGGCTATCAAGTGAATAGAACACTTGATAATAAGCATGAGCTACTGATGGCAGTCGTTTTAACCGTTTAATATCTTCTTCTATTAACAATGAATCTAAAACTACTCCAGGCTTAATTGAAGACAATTTTTTAACAAAAGATGTTTTTAGTTTTTTATTGCCTTGCACTTTTAAGTCGGCAACCATTAGTTCTTGAGCAAATAATTTTAACCCAAGCAATCCAAAAAGAAATAATAATAATACTGCTTTTCTCATTGCGCTTCAAAGGTTTTTTCTATGACTGTATTTACCCAATTATCTTCACTTACGTCCATTAAAGTGAAATTATAAAAAGAACCTAATACAAGGTTTGGTGGCGTTTCAGTAGTTATATTTAAAACAACGTTTGTTGTATTATAATACTGAAATTGATTTTCAAAAGTGTAAGTGCCAGACAGTAAATTGTCTTGTGTATCTGAAACTACCTGAAAATAAATGGCATTATCTCCAAAGGCATTATTTTCCCAAGTAAATTTAGGCATTATTGTAGTTTGTTGATCAATTGTTACTTTATCAGACCAAACAGTAGGTTTCACAATTTGCTTTGTTCGTATTGGGTTTGATATTTTTATCTCGCCATTCAATTCAAAAGTAATAATAATCCATTTTTCAGTTGTATTATTTCTCACAATTTTACCAAGATAACCATTAAAAAAAGGAATTGGCTGCGTTTCAATTATAACATAGTTTGAAAATTCGTTCTTATCAACCTCATCGTCAACAGTTTCATACAATCGTATATTTAAAGCTCCATATTCGGGATAATAAAATACCAACACATCGTTTGTATTTGTATCGCTTGCAGCACATGCGATTACTTCACCAATCACAATTGTTCTATTTAATACATACGTTGACAATTTATTATCTAATTGCAACTCGTCGTCATTAGTGCAAGACGCTAAAAAAGCAAATATCAAAATACATTTTAATAGTCTCATTTTAATTAGCAAAGTAGTTTTTTATAAGCATTTCTACTGGTTTATTTTGAGGAGTAAATTGCGAATTATTCTTACCTCCAGACTTTTCATGATTGTGAAACCATTTCCAGATAAACCCTCCAGCAAACCAATCTTCCTCCCAAAATATTTCAAAAAGTGCTTTTGTGGCGTTTTTTTGTGCTTCAAGATTAACTGAAGTCATGCTTCTATCGCTTTTCCAAGGTTCTTTCCCTGTATAGTCAACACTTCTATATCCAAATTCAGTAAAAAGGATTGGTTTATCATATTTTTCAGACAAACTTTTAATCTCCTTTTTATGTTGTTTCCAACCTTCCAGACATTGTGTGACTGTTGGTGTTTTTTCATCACTTACCGGAAAATATGCATCTACTCCAATATAATCTAAATCGTTCCAAAATGGTGTGTGTTTAAACTCATCCCAATTTGC
>CAYRVY010000014.1:0-17597 GCA_964427695.1 uncultured Flavobacteriaceae bacterium | reverse complement strand
CTGCATTTGTTTTACTTTGCGCTTACCTATGTCTATACAAAGCACATCGTTGCCTACTTAGGCTAAACATGTGCCTGTGACTAAACCTACATAGCCTGTTCCTATTATTGATATTTTCATTTATAGTGTTTTATTAGCAAAAATAGTTTATTGCTTTATATTTAACAACCTATCTTTGGAGTGTGTTTAATGTGTTTATTAATTTTGATTTAAGATGGGTAATTTTAATTAAATGTTTAGTTTTTATACTTTTTTATCAGCCCTTTAATCATGATTTTGACTGTAATCGAAAAATAAAATATCGAGATAAGGTTTGAATATTGGCACATTTTGTTGCTGCTTTTTTTGTGCCTTGCTTTTGTCTTAATCTTTGCAAAGTGCATCCATAGTTTAGGGGAGGCAAGTTCCTATTATTAGCCCCATATAACTCACTCCAACAAAACAACATATTACTTTTATGAATAAATCTTAATATTATCTATATAAATTTGTTCTAGTTTTTTAATGTTCTTTATCATATTAAAATTTTCTTTAAATATTTGAATTGAATTATTTGAAAACCTATTTTTTATATCTTTATTTTTTAAAATACTTATTACCCCTTCGGCAAGTTTCATACTGTTGCCTCCGTCAATAACATAACCATTTAAATTGTGTTTAACCAAATCTCTATTGCCATCACTATTTGTGACAACAATAGGTTTTCCTATTGCCAAACTCTCTATTATTGAATAAGGTAATCCTTCGTATCTTGCTGTGGATATATATAGCTGACTATTACTAATAATATTAAAAATATCTTCTCTTGAGGTCCATTCCAATAATGTGATATTTTTATTAAGTTGCAATTCGTCTATTTTAGAATTCACTGATTTTAAATTAGGCGCATGATATCCAACCCCCATCAAAACTAAATGAATTTTTTGATTGTTTTTTTTAATTTCAAACAAAACATCTAGCATTAATTCAATGTTTTTTTGGAAAGATGGTCTCCCTACCGAACAAATGTATTCGTTTGGCCAGTTTTTTTTAATACTTAATTTATTTAATTTTCTAATGGGTAATATAGAATTATTAAACAAAATCACTCTTTCTTCTGGGTAACCTACTTCTCTAATTGCTCTGTTCATTTCTGAATTTGAGGATGCTAAAATTTTATTCCCTTTAAATAAAAATATTTTTTCAATATATAAATACAGGGTTTTTTTAAAATTACTTGATGCGCTTAAATAAGAGTAAGCTTGAGGTGTGTGGAGTACGGGTATGCTTAAATACTTGCCAACTATTTTTGCAATAATTCCTCCTTTAGCACTATGGGCATGGATAATATCTGGACGTTCTTTTTTAATTAAATTTATAGCCTCTATTGTTGCTATAAAATCTTTGAACATATTAATATTTCTTTGAATAGGCAACTTATAATCCTTAATTGGATTGCTTGAATTATTGATGTATTGTGTTTTTGTGTCATCTTCCCCATGTATAACAATGTTTTCAAACTTAGTACTATCTATGTTTTCTAGGATTAATCTTAAAGAAACATCTACGCCACCAACAGAATTAAGGATATGTGCTATTTTAAATTTGCTCATTTATTTGGGATTACATAAAAAGGATTACATAAAAAGGATTACAAAAATATGGTAAATATTTATCAATCATGATTATATCTAATAAGATTTGCTAAATTCAATTAATAATTCAATACTTGACTTTTATTAAATTATAATTATATATGTTTTTATTAACTATGTATGTTTTCATCACCTAATTTTTTTGCTTTAATTTTAATGTTCCCTCTAGTAATATTATCGATAAAAAGACTGTAAAAAAAACTACTCCTTTTTGCCTCTCTAACATAGATTCTGTTATAAAGGCCATCATGGTAATAAAAATCAATAAAATATTTTGTGTTGACTTTAATTTTAAACTAAAGTATAAACCTAAAAAGAATATAAGAAATAGTATTATTAACCCAATTATTCCATTATTAAGTAATGTAGTTAAGTATTGATTATGCGAGTTCATGTCTATAATCTTATCATATCCTTCCTCTTCATAAATTTTATTCAGTACTTCTCTAGAGCCTTGAGGTCCATATCCAATTACAACATTTGGATTGCTTTTTAATGCTTTAATGGCTGAAGACCATAATTTTATCCTCAAGGATATTTTATGATAATCTTCACCTATATCAGAAACATATTTTTCTGTTTTAAACCCAATTTTACTTAGCGAATCAAAGAATTTATCATTTACGTATTTACTATTTTTTATCAACAATATTCCTATAAAAAGGAAGGCAGTCATAATTAAAATTGATTTAAAACTTATTAGCCTTTTAAAATTTATAGTCAAGTAAACTATTGTTATAATAGCAAATATGACAAATCCAATTCTTACCCCAGACAAAACAATAAAAATAAAAATTAGGAATGTAGCGAGAAAATTAAATTGTTTTATACCTCTGTTAAATAATATAATAACGTAAGCAGCATTTAAATACAATACATCATAAGGATAATGATAATGATACATTGATGTTTGAACAAAATTATAATCTTGTCTGTGCTCATAATTAATAATTAGGTTATAAATTAGAGTTGTAAGAGCTACTAAACAAAATATAACACAAGAGATTACATAAACTCTTTTTACAGAATCTATTTGTTTTAAATTAAGGTCTAACGCAATAAAAATAAAAGGTACTAAAACTAAAAAAAGTTGTGTATCAATTCTATTATAACTAATTCCGTACTTGGAACTATATAACATTCCTAGTACATATAATAAATAGAAAAAAACAAGTGTTAATATTGGCAATTTTTTTTTGACTTGTTTCAGAAAATTCTGTTTATTCCCAATTAATAAATATACGGCAATTAAAAGCCCTAGTGCAATTGGCGCAAGAATCAATTTAAAAGGAAGTACAACTATGAAGAAGTATAAACAAAAATCTAATATGAGCTTTTTATAATTATAAATCCTGTTCATTTAAAATAGTTTATTAAGAAATTTCAATAATGGTCCAATTGTCAATTTTAAAATAAAATCCTCTTTATCACTAATCTGTTACTTCAAAAGTTTCTTTTTTTATTTTGCTTTCAGATTTATTTTCATTTTTAAAGCCAATTATAAAAATCCGAAAAAACCACAAATATATTTTACTCTAATTAAGTCTCTTTTGTTTTAATTTTTTTTTTGAAATTACAAAAATTGCATAACAAATTAGAAAAATCACCGTGTATTTAAGCTTATAAAAATAACCCATAGTAAATGCATATATAGTCCAATTAAACAATTGATATGAAATTACGGCCATAACATAAGCCTTGTTTTTTATAAACTCATATAAAACCCATCCTAAAAAAGTTAAAATAGTTATTGTTAAGAAAATATGGAGCAATATAGCAATCCAAATAGGAAATACCATAAACAAGATTGATGGATATCCATTAGTGAAATTAAAACCTCTACTTATCGACTCTTCTAGACCTTCTTTATTATAAGCAAATTTGTGCATTAAATGCTGCATACCTTTAACCAAGTCTAAAGGATTATATGAATGGTTTTCATCATTATAAATATACGTTTCTACAGATCCCCACATTAAATGACCCTGAAGCCCAAAAGCTCTATAAAACATAGCTTCATTTGGATCATATATCTTAATAATTGCATATGGTTTCCTTTGTTCATATCTCTTATAAATAACAAGATACATCAATCCAAAAATGATTATAAAAGATAAGATAGTCTTTTTGTTTATTATTCTCCTTATGTTGATTTTTATTTTAGAAGCTAAAATTATAGGAAGCAAAAAGGAATATATTCCGGAGACAATCGGTGAGAATTTTTGACCTATCAAAAAATTATATCCTAAATAAACTAACATCAATAGAATGCTTGTCTTTCTATATTTTTTGAACAGAATACCTAATGAAAATGGAATAAAAATTGAAGTGTTTCCTAAAACTTTATTTAAAAAAGGGAAATTTGAATTTTCCCAGTATGTAAATCTTGTAATGTCCGAATCAAATAAGGGTAATCTTGATTGGCTCGCGTTATATAGTAATATTATTAGTGTAAGTATAACAACAAGCAATATAATTGAAATATCTTTCTGTTTGGAATTAAACACAAATACCGGAGTAAAAGATTTTACTCTTTTTAATGTGTTGAATGTGATAAATATTACTAAAAAAGTAATTATAAAGTAAACAACATATACTAATGTAGCTCCAACAAAGAAACTCTGCCGCCCTTGTTCGCTAATAAATATTCCTTCTTCTATATAAATCAAAGATGGAATAATTGTAATCGCTTGAAACACCAATAGCCCAAATAAAAATACAATTTTGTAATCCAGTCTTATTATAAAATATAGGAATAATAAAAATACTAATAAAAGAGATAGGTTAAATAATAAGGTCATTGTAAAACTTTTATTCCAAGGTCTTTAAAAATATTTGTTAGTTCAGGTTGTTTATTACTGTATGGCAAAACAGTAATGTATACATTAACCCTATTAAAAGCAATTTTTAAATTTAAAATTGCACTAGACTCAAACGAAAAAATCTTTTTGGGCTTTATTTTTGTTATACACTCTTCTATCGGTGTAATGTCTTTATACAATTTAAAATTACTAAATGTACTTTTAAGAAAACTTTCGGCAATTCTATAATCTCCATTTCTGTGAGGTTTGTAAACAACTAGAGTATTGTCTTCACACTTTTCAGCAATGTGTTTAAATAATGTTTTTACTCTTTTCTTATAATACCCTGACCCTTCTGGGCTATTGTGCATTATGTCTTGACCAATAATTAAAATTACATTATCAATTGGGTTATAATTTATTTGCTCAAATGGTAAATTTAACGATTTTTCTGGGTAAATTGCTTTGTTAGGTAGTCTAACATACTGAGCTTTCACAATATTTGAATTAATGCTTGTAGGATGGCACACTTCTGGCACGAATTTGATTCCAAAAAAAATTTCACAAAAAAACTTTTTAGCTTTTAATTTAGAGCTGTTAATTTGTGGATAATAGTAATTTAAAATACCATCTTCAACTACATAATTATTTACTGATAAATTTCTTTCTACTAAATAATGAAATATATAATTGGTCAATATGTCATCCAGATTGCAATAATAAAAATCAAAATTTGAGCTATTAGATATGCTTTTATGCAATTTCTTTATAAATAATTTATAGCCAACTAATTTTTTTACCTGATATATTAATTTATTAATCCTATTAGACTCTGTATACCTTAGGTCTATCTCCCCATTTATAACTTGTGACCAAATATTATTATTAAATTTAAAATTACCTGGGTTAAGTAATATAGAAAAGCCAATGTTATGGTTATTTCTAATTATATTTTCAAAATTAGAAATATGATTAGGCGCTATCGCAATAAATATATTCTTGGTGTTATTCAATGCTTAATTTTTTAACTCTTAGCCAGTATTTTCTCTTTAAAATCATGATTAATGTAAAACTAACTAATGTTGAAAATGCTGCTGCCCAAAGTCCAAATTTAGGGATAAATATAAGGTTTAAAGTTATGTTTGCTATTGAAGCATATAATGTAGGTCTTAAAATATATTTATCCTTTTTATACGCATAGAGCAAAAAATGATATAACAATGAAATATTAAAAATAATATTGGAGGCAAGAATTATAAAATAAGTTATTATCTCGTTTGAAAATTCTGGCTTATTAAGCCATTTTAATGTGGGGAAAATCAATATAATTATTAATAAACTTACAATTCCTGTCGTTACATACAATTCTCTTGAAAATTGAGTAATTTTGGTTTTTATTTTAATAACCTCACCAGAGCTAATCACTCTAAGTAAATTTGGAACAATTAGTGTAATTGTTATAGTATTAACAACAATATTGACAATATTTGCGAAATTTGCATAAAACGAATAGATGCCTACTTGTTCTTTATCTAAAAACCAGTCTATCATATAACGATCAGAATATTCAATTATTTTATAAGCAATCGTGCCTAAAAAGAACGGAATACTAATCTTAATTCCTGCTTTAATCCATTTCTTATCAATAAAGAAAAAACTAATTTCACTATGCTTAATTTTTCCTTTTATTATGATATATATTAAACTGTAAAGTATTGCGAGTATTGAACCTCCAATCCAATAATAAAGCACAGTCATTATATTTAATTCTCTTTGTAATAATCCATACTCAACAATTAACATGAATAAAATCCAAACCGCAGTGCGAATAAGTAATACAAAATTGGCTTGATTTGGTTTGTTGAACAAATTAAAAAACCTAAAAAGTTCTTGACCTAAATGCTCAAAAACCAATAATATATAAAATGGAATAATATAGGCTAGTGGAATAACATCACTCCTAAAAATTAAATATATTATTGGTATGTAAATGATATAGCAAAATAGATGAAACCAAAATTGATTAACTAGAAATTGTATTTTATTGCGATCTTTATCTATAATTTCTCTATGCGAAAAATTATAAAAATCGAGCCCCAAAAAGAATATTAAAAAAGTAAGTGTTGTAATTATCAAACTAAAAACTCCATAATCCGAAGTTGATAAAACTTTAGACAGTCCTATAATTAATAAAAATTTAGAACCCATAGAAGATCCCCTTAAAAATAATGCTAGGATTTTTTTATGCATCGTTATTTAAAATGTTTCCAATCTAATGGTTCTCCTTTTCTTAAGTCAACAATAAATTCTTTATTCAATACTTCATAATAATACTTAGGGTGTAATCCATTTCCAGGTCTTATAGATTTTACATTTTCTTCAGTTAATTTATCCCCCCTTTTTACATCTTTTATAATAAAAAGTGAACGTGAAGCTAATTTGGATAAATTAGTTTCTTTATTCCCTATATTATAAGATACCTCCCCAATAGCCTTCTCTGCATCTCTTACTGAGGATACCATTTTAGTAAACTGTTTAAAGTCTAACGAAAAGGTAGCGTCAGCGCCTCCAATAGATTTATCTAAAATAAAATGTTTTTCTATTATTTTCGCTCCCATAGCAACAGAAACTGTTGGAACAACAAGGCCCAAAGTATGATCTGATAAGCCCGAAATCACTCCAAATGTTTCAGATAAATTATTTATTGTTTTAAGGTTTGCATCTTCAATTGGTGCTGGATAAGAAGTTGTACATTTTAGAAGTGCTATATTATGATTCCCTACTTTTCTACACGTTTGAATGGCTAACTCAATATCGGAAACAGTAGCTATACCTGTACTAATTATTATAGGTTTTCCTGTTTTTGCACATTTTTCTATTAATGGTATATCCATTATTTCTGGTGATGCAATTTTATATGCTGGAGCATTTAATTCTTCAAGAAAATCTACAGCTGTTAAATCAAAAGGTGAAGAAAAACATACCAATCCTTCTTCTTTAGCAACCTTAAATAACCTTTCATGCCATTCTCTGGGTAAAAAAGTTTCTTTATACAAATCATACAAATATTGTCCATCCCATATAGTGCCATGATTAATTAAAAATTCAGGCCGGTTGGAGTCTAAAGTAATAGTATCTGGAGTAAATGTTTGGAGTTTTATTGCATCAGCACCTGTTTGTTTGGCTTTTCTTATAGTTTCAATAGCAATATTAATATCGCCCCCATGATTGGCTGAAAGTTCTGCTATTATAAAACACGAGGCATCACCACCTATTTTTCTTGAACCAATATAAAATTCTTTCATTTTCGAGTTTGTTGATCAATATATTCTGAAAATCCTTTGTAAAATTTTTTCCCTTCTTCAACCTCTTTAAAGGGGAGTATTTCTTGCCCAATTTTGTCTTGAATAGACCATATTAAATCTTCAAAACCAAACATATGTCTAAAAAGGACTGTACTAGAAAATCTAGGGTTAATTTCGAAAATAACAGGTTTCTTTGAAACTAATCTTAACTGAATATTTATACTCCCAATTAAGTCTAATTTTTTAGCTATCATTTCCAGTAATATTGTTATTCTTTCATTATGAATAACTTCTCCATAATCACTATATCCTCCTGTTAATTTTCTTTTTAAGATAATACTCCTTATTTCTCCTTGAGAACTTCTAAATACACCACAGGTAAATTCCCCATCTTCAAAGGATAAATACTCCTGAACTATAAAATCTGGATGCTTTTGCTTTAAGTAATCAAAATCAATTTTATTTTTTACAACATAAACTGTTGAAGACCCAGAACCTGTTTTTGATTTAATAATTACAGGATAACTTAAAGGCTCTTTAATATCAATAATTTGTACTGTTTTAGGAAATGGGAAGTTATTTTTCTTCAAAAAATTTGCAGTTTTTAATTTATCAAACCCTATTTCTAGCGATTTAGCATTTGCAGCAATTATTTTGGCAGTCCCTATTCGATTAAGTGTATTTGTTTTCGATAAAAAACGTAATTCTGGTTCAGAAATTGGGAGAACCAAATCTATGTCCTTCTTATTAATAATAGATTCAATAGATTTTAAGTAATTTTTATGAGAACAAGGTATTCCCAAAATAAAATTGTTATAAATAAATTTACCCGCATTTTGATTAGAAATATCACAACCTATTAAATAATCAATATTAATACTATTATTCAATATTTTTCCAACGCTTTGCCCAATGTCTCCACCACAACCAGTGACTAATATATTCAATTTCATAATGTACTATTATTTCTTCTTAATATTTTATACAAATATTCTTTTTCCTTCCCTATTAATGATTCTACTAAGGGCTTAATATCATAAGGAGTGCTTTGCGAAGAATAAATCCCGTTTTTTGTATTAAAAACTCCCCAGTTAGCAATTCCACCTATGGTACGAGCCTGGCCTATTGACCCAACATTTATAAGTAAGGTATTATCTCCTTTATAAAACATAGGGTAATGTGTATGTCCCATAAAAATAATGTCGTAATCTTTAGAATCACATTTTTCTAATATTTCTTTCTTACTGTCTGGGTATAGATATTGATCTTTGTCTATAGGAGAACCATGGCAAAGTAAAAACCTAAATTCATCGATTTCTATAGATTTTTTATCTGGTAAACTAGCAATCTCTGATACCAACTCATTAGGAAACTCTTTCTCATATTTATAATAACAACTGCCATATTTAGCAATTATTAACTCCTTATATTCTGAACTACCTTCTAAAAATTTTAAAAAAATACGTTCATGATTTCCTGCAATTAAATGATAATCCCATTTTTTAATTTCTAAAAACACTTCAATTGCATACTGATAGTAACCCAATTGATCTCCAAGTGAAAAAATAACATCAATATCTTGCTTTATCATTTGTTTGATAACTTCTCGAAAAGCATAAATATTTCCATGTATATCAGATAAAATCGCTATTTTCATATTAACTTTTTAAAAAATTTTGCTTTCTAATATAATTTTTTTTGCAACTTCGAAAGTATTTAGAAGTTTATTTTCCTCTTTTAATTTAATAAAATCTTTCACTCTTGGAAAAACAATTTCATTGGTATCTCTAATTAATTCTTGCATTCCAGAATCCATAACTCCGGGATCAATATTTAAAATTTTAATATTTGTATTATCTTTTTCTTGTAAGCCTAGTGTCTTATAAAACATTTCGTTTGCAGCTTTAGAAGCACAATACAAACTCCAACCTTCAATTGGTAAATATGCTGCTCCACTTGAAATGTTTATAATCGTAATCCTTTTTTGATTAGCAATTTGAAATAAATAATTAGTTATTAATAGTGGCACCGTTGTATTAAGGTAAATAATATTTTGAATTTCTTTATCTTTAAAGCTCCCTATTCTATTTATAGGATTTATTATTGCTGCATTATTTATATAAACAATCTTTTCCGCTTTTTCCAAATAATTTGAAAAATTCAATTCTTCTTTTGGATTACTTAGCCTTAATAAATCTAATTGAATAAAAATAAACTTATTTTCTTTTAATAATACTTCTTGTTCTTGTGTAATTTTTCTAGATATACCAATAATTAAGGAGTCCTCTCTATTTATTATGCAATTAAAAAAAGCTTTCCCAAGACCTCTATTTACTCCTGTTATAATTATGAGTTTCATTTGTAGATATTAAAAAACTATAAACATTTTTTATTATTAGCAAAAGTAGCTATTAATTTTAAAAATCTTTCTTTTTGATTACCATCTATACATTTAGCTTGATTATTAATCTGCTCCTTTTTAACAGAGTTATTATTTAACTTTTTTAAAATTGTTTTTAAATCTTCAAAATTAAAGATTGTGAAATCACCTATCCCAAAAAAACAATTCTGCTCTTTAAACCAATTATAAACAGATACCTGATTATCAGCAAAATAACCTGACACAATTGGCATTTTCACACAAGAGAGTTCATATAAAATAGTGCTTGTAGGTGTAATAGCAAAATTACAAGACAACATTACTTTTAGTAAATCTGATTCAGATAAGTTTATATAAATTCTTAACCTATTTTGAAAAACCTTCTTTAACTCCAACATTTTATCATTCTTATATGCTGCGCCTAACACAACATGAACCTGTTTTATATTAGGTATATCTAAAAGTACTTCAACAGTTTTATAAGAAAAATTAAATTTGTCTGCTCCTCCAAAACATATAAACGCCTTGTCAATTGGTTTAATGCTACCTCTTAATTTAGCAATCTCTAAAAATTTTGGTCTTAATAAAGCATATTCCATTCCTAGTGCAAACTTTGTATAGTCTTCTGCATTAAAACTTATTTTTTTTGCGGAGGATGAATGGTTTACTACCACATCAGCATACATATGATAAGTTCCTAAATCATCAATATAAATTAAAGTAAACCCTTGTTCTTTTAAGGCTTTTTGGTAATCCGATGTAAAATGATACCCATCAGCAATTACAATATATTCATCAGGACAAAATTGAGATGAAATCCATTGGGGTTCGTCTAATAAGGCTAAGTCAAAATCAATAAGCTTTATTGGATATTCGTTTGGAATAACTTTTATTGTGGATGATGATTGTGTTACATAAACAAAATCATAATCATCTTTTATCATTTCTACAATTGCAAATAGTCGGTATAAATGTCCTAACCCTGTGTTGGAATTACCGTCTGCTCGAAAAATTAGTTTTTTTTTCATTCTTAAAACTTAATTTAACCTTTTAAATCCATCATGACACACAGGCCCATCAAGCAAATTATTTATATTTGATTCTTTTAATTCACATTTTTCTATCTTGGAAAAAATAATATTTAATTCTGTTAAATAATTATTTATTATTTCTTTTTTATGAGCTGTAGATAGATATAAAACAGTTGAGGCTAAATACCCTTTCTTCAGCATTTCTTGAGTTATATATGTTTTATATTTTAATCTATCTTCTGATTGAAAAACAAATCCTGTCAACGCAGGAATACCAAACGTATCTATTTTTAGATTATAGTTTTGAGTTAGATTTACCCATTGAGAAGTAACATAACGTCCCATTTCTGTAATATATTCCCAAGGTTTTTCTTTCTCCATAACCTCTAATGTTTTTAATGCAGCAGCAGGACCAATTCTTTCTGTCCAAAATGTTGAACTGATAAAAGTGCTTTGCGCTGCTTCCATTACATCTCTTTTTCCCACAACTGCTGTCAATCCATATCCATTTGCTATCGTCTTTCCAAAAACTGTCATATCAGGTTCAACTCCATATTTTTTAAAAATTGGTCCATAGGTTTCTCTAAATCCTGATGTACACTCATCAAAAATTAAAACAATATTATAGTCTGTAGCTAGTTTTCTTACTTTTTGTAAATATCCTTCTTTAGGAGGTTGACTACGCTGAACTTCCATTTTAATAACTCCAATATCATAATTTTTTACAAGGTTCTCTAATTCTTCGTAATCGTTATATAAAAACGGAAGGGTACTCCCTTTTAAAAGCATTGGTACGCCTGCTGGATTTAATCCTGGTAACAAATGCTGGCTTAAACCTTCATTATTTCCTAAATTTGTAGATAAATACCAATCATGCCATCCATGATAACCACAAATAGCTACTTTATCTTTTCCGCTAGCTGCTCTAGCTATTCTAATGGCAATTGCATTGGCTTCTCCTCCCGTACGTGCAAAACGTACCATATCTGCCCAAGGATTAATCTCTATTAATTTTTCAGCTAAATAGACCTCTTCTGGGCAATTAAGTGTTGACATATTCCCACTTTTTACAACATTTTGAACAACTTCATCTATTTCCCTATTTCCGTAACCTAATATATTTGTTCCAATTCCCATAATAGAAACATCTGTATACTTATTTCCATCTAAATCCCAAACATAGCAACCTTTTGCTTTAGAATAATATGATGGCCATTTTTCTGGTAAAAACATTTCTGGCCTTTTTGAAAGCAACATTGTCCCACCAGGAATTAAAGTTTTTGCTTTTTTATATAAATTTTGTCCTGTGTTCATTTTTAGTCTTCTTTTAATGATTCTTGATATCCTCCATTTCTAATTATTTTTTGATTTAAAGAATAAATTTCTTCATGTGTTAAGTAAAAATCAGCATACGTTTTCCAGCCTTTATCTAAACCTAATTGCTGTATTAACAACTCTATAACTTCAAAATCTTTTTGCTCATCCACTGTTAATCGAACATGGTTATAATTTGTATCAAGATAATGATTACTTGCAGTAAATAATGTTCCGTTTTTATAAGTTGAATTATTTCTAATATATGAGGTTACATGCTCTCTATCAGATTTTAACAAAGCTTCATTCCATGCTTGCTCTAAAGCCTTAAAAGTAAAGACCTCAATATCTTGACCGTCAGGATATAATTCCTTCAAAATATTAGCATAATAATCTAATTCCCTTTCTAAAGCTTGTTTTATAACCTCATCAATTAAAATAGGATCTATTAACGGACAATCCGAAGTTAGTCTTACTATATAATTAGGTTTAACCTCTTTTACTGTTTGATAAAATCGATCTAAAACATCGTCCTCACTACCTCTATAACATTTAACTTTTAGTTGTTTTGCAAGTGCTTCTATTTGATTATCTTTTATATTTGTGGTGGTTGCAATATAAATCTCATCTACTAATTTGGCTTGTTTTATTCTATCTATATGTATCCGCAACAGGCTTTTGCCTTGTATTTTTTTTAATACTTTATTAGGAAGTCTCTTAGACCCTAACCTAGCTTGTGTTATGACTACTACTTTCATACTAATCCCAATTAGATGGATTTAATAACTTTTCTTCTTTAACCTGAATAGCATCAATAGCATTGTGAGGGACATTCCTATTTAAATTACAAACATGAATGTTGCGAAGTAACTGCTCAACACTTTCAACACCTATTAAAACATAATCAATATATTTTTTTTGGAGTACATATTGCAAGGCTAATTCATCGGTATTAACGGAGTTGTTGTTTTTAATATTCTCTAAAATTTTAAGGTATTTTATTAAGGGTTTTAAATCTTCTGGTATTTTTTCATTTTCTTTAAAAAAAAGCCCTTGTAGAAATACAGATCGTGAGTGTATTTCAATCCCTTTGTTTTTTGCTTTTTCTAAAAGCTGCTTTCTTTTAGATGCATTATCAAATAAGTTAAATGGTATTTGAATAAAATCAAATTTGCTATAATTAGTTATTATGTCTTCTACTTCACTATTATCATAAAGCGAAATTCCAGCTTTAGCTATTAAGCCTTCTTTTTTTGCTAATAATATCTTATCGTAAAATGATACTTTATTTTTAAAACTATTATAGTTATGAAACATATAACCATAAAGTCTATCAGTATTTAAAATTTTACAATTATTGGCTATATGAATAACTAATTCCTTTACATTAATATCTACATTAGCAGATAATTTAGTAATAATTTGAAACTTCTTATTTGGGTTTTTTTTATGAAAAACTCCTATAATTTCCTGGGAGTTCCCATAAGATTCAGCAGTATCGAGCACTGTTATTCCATTGTTAAAAGCAGTATGCAATATGTCAAAAGATTTTTCTATAGAAGGTTTTCCCGATTGATTGTTAATTCCATAATTTAATCCGAGCTGAACTGTTCCTAAAATTAATTTCGATTTCAAAATATTTAATGTATATATTTCCCCAATCTAAAAACTTTAGATTGATTAGTTTTCACCCCTTTGACCTCTATTTTCTTTATCAAAATATATCCTCCTTTTACACTTACTTTGTATTCACTATTTTCTTTTTTTCCAAAAATCAAACCTATTGAAAATGAATGAAGCTCTATATCATTATAAAATTCAGCCTCTAATATGTTTATTTTTAAATCATTTAAAAAGCAAAAAGCTCCTTCAAATGGGTATCCAAAAGCATAAATAAATAATATTATTTCAGGGCCTGAAAATTTTTCAAAATTAATTTTACCATCTCTTGGTGTAAAAAGTCTTGGAAAGGTAGTCGCTGCATTATTTACTTGTTTCTCAGGAATAAAATTCAAATCTTCCAAGTTTTTAAGCCCTTTTAATAATATGTCATTAAAAATATCCATTCTTGCCTTAAAAACATCTATTGGATATGCTTTTTCTGGTATTATATAATAGGCCTTCGCTACAATGTCTCCAGTATCAATGCCCGAATCAATGTAATGAAAACATCCATATTTTTCACTGCCTAATTCATTATTAAGTATCATCCAAGAATCACTTGCCGCTCCTCTATACGTTGGGAGTGGAGTTGTATGAATATTAAAAACTTTGTTTTTAAATCGATTCAAAAACTCTGCTTTTAAGATATTTCTACATCCAATACTAATTATGTATTTTGGGTCAAATTTTCCAATCCAATTTTTGGTTTTATCTTCATTAACATCAACAGACTCTAATATTTTAATTCCGTAGTCATTTTCAGCATCAAAAACATTATACGCATAGGAACCATAGATGTCTTTTCTTTTCTCAATTAATTCTAAATCATATTTGTGCTTTGAAAATGGATGTGTTACCAAAGCTACAACTCTATAATTCTCACTATAATTTAATAATGATTCAATTACAAATTTCACTCCGACACCATGACCTAATAAAATAATATTATGCATAGTACTTTAAAATTTTATCAATTACAAATTGTTGTTCTTCATCGTTCAATGTAGGATACATGGGTAAACTAATACATTTACTATAATAAGCTTCTGCTTTATATAATTCTGCATCATGGTATCCAATTTGCTTATAATACGGCAAAGTATGTACAGGAATATAATGTATTTGTGCAAAGATATTTTGAGACCTTAAATAATCATAAAGACCTTTTCTATCATCAACTTCAATTACAAATAAATGATGTGCATTGTATGTGCCTTCAGATAAGTTTTGATATTTTATTTTTCCTTTAAAAGCTTTTTTATATTTCTTGGCAATTTTATTTCTTTTAATTACACTCTCTTTGTTTTTTGCCAACTGTGTAATTCCAAGGGCAGATTGTATATCTGTTAGTCTATAATTGAACCCTAAATCTTGCATTTCATAAAACCACCTGCCATGATTTTCTGCCATGTTTTCTTTAGTAATCCCATGAGATCTTAATAAGATTAATTTATCATATAACATTTTAGAATTTGTTGTTACCATACCTCCCTCTCCACATGCAATATGTTTTACAGGATGGAAAGAAAAAACACTAATCTCTGCAAAATTACCGTTACCACACTGTTGTTTCTTTTTATTTGAATCTATAAAATATGCTCCTGGGGCATGACATGCGTCTTCAATAATCCATAAATTATGTTCCTTTGCTAATTTTTTGAATGCCTCTAAATTTATTGGTAATCCAGCAAAATCAACTGGGATTATTCCTTTAAAAAAACCTTTTGGTTTACTTTCTATTAATTGCTTTGTGCTTTCTAATGAAAGTAAATAGGTGTCGGAATCGATATCAGCAAACCAAACTTCTCCTCCAGCATGCCTAATACAGTTGGCCGATGCTGCAAATGTAATAGGCGTTGTAATAACACGCTCTCCATGTTTTAATCCAAGTGCCAAAACAGAAATGTGCAAACCCGCTGTAGCATTATTAATGGCTATTGCATATTTTGCGCCAATATATGCAGCAAATTTATCTTCAAACTCTTTTACTTTTGGTCCTTGAGTTAAAAAATCTGCTCGTAAAGTAGTAATAACTGCATCAATATCTTCTTGAGTTATATGTTGCCTCCCATAAGGTATTGGTTTCATTATGCTTTAAAATTAGTATCGACATGAATTTTAATTAATTCTCTTAAGCTTTCTACAGTTTCCCATTCATTATTCTCTCCAGAATTATAACTAAAACCATGTGGGACAAGGTTTGCCTTAAAGGTGTTTATATAATCTTCCAAATTCCACATATGAGTTGCTGGTAAAATAATATAATATTTTCCTAGATCATAGGTGTAAAATGAATCTGAATGAGTTATCATTTCTTCATGCACTTTTTCTCCAGGTCTTATTCCTATTACTGGCTTTTCACATTCTGGTCCAATAGCTTCTGCCATATCCATAATTCTGTAAGATGGAATTTTAGGCACAAACAATTCACCACCCCAAGCGTGTTCTAAAGCATGCATAACCATATCAACACCTCCTTGAAGCGATATATTAAAACGTGTCATATTAGGATCTGTAATCGGTAATTTCCCTTCTTTTTTCTTATTAATAAAAAATGGAATTACAGACCCATTCGAGCCCATTACATTCCCATATCTTACAACTGAAAACCGAATAGGGTTATCTCCTTTTATATTATTAGCGGCAATAAATAATTTATCAGATGTTAGCTTTGTGGCTCCATATAAATTAATTGGTGCACAGGCTTTATCTGTAGATAATGCTACAACACGTTTAACATTTGTTTTTAAACACGCTTCCACAACATTTTGGGCACCACCAATATTAGTTTTAATACATTCGTCTGGGTTGTATTCTGCGATATGAACATGTTTCATTGCTGCGCCATGAATTACATAATCTATCTCTTGCAATGCTCTAATTAAACGCTCTTTATCCCTTACATCCCCAATAAAAAATCTAATTTGAGAAAATTTATCAATAGGGTATTCCTGGGCCATTTGAAATTGCTTTTGTTCATCTCTCGAAAATATAACGAGCTTTTTAATTTCTGGATGATTTTTGAAAATATGATTGGTTAGAGCTTTTCCTAAGGATCCTGTTCCTCCAGTTATTAACAAAGATTTTCCTTTTAAATCAAACATTCTTATTTTTGTTTATTTTTTAATAAAATTGAATTTATAGGTCTCTATGCAAAAATAATATATTTCTCTTCTTTCACAAGTTTTATTTAATTTGAAAAGTTGTTGTTTTTCAAAATAGATTCGGCTAAATCATTTCATTTCAATATTTTAGAAGCGTAAAAAAATTAACCTCATAAATATTTAATGGTTTTAATATTATTTTTTAAACTACCATCCTAGCAGCAACCGTTTCGTTTGTTACCTCATCAACCAGAATAATGCTCCCTGTGGTTCTGTTCTCTCTATAAGAATCAACCATCAAAGGCTTGGTTGTTCTAATTTTCACTTTACAAATATCGTTCATATTTAAAGTTTTATCATCATGAT